>CAWVLE010000237.1:0-5729 GCA_963929805.1 uncultured Eubacteriales bacterium
CAGCGCGCGGCTGACGATAACCGCCATCGCGTAGGAAATAAAGGATTTTTTCAGCTCTTCTTCGATATCGATGGGCATCAGGCGCCCAATATTCAAGTTATCCTCGCTCAAGGCTTGATCCTCCCAATTCGCGCCGCGCGCAAACACGTCCGCGCGGCCTTAATTGAAAACGGCAATCGAGCGCGTCCGCCCGTTAAATATCCAGATTGGCCACCAGCTTGCAGTTTTCCTCGATAAAATCGCGCCGGGGCTCCACCTGGTCGCCCATTAACAGGGTAAACATCTCGTCGGCCGAAATGGCGTCGCTTAGCGTTACGCGGTACATAGAGCGGGTCTGCGGGTTCATGGTGGTTTCCCACAACTGCTGCGCGCTCATCTCGCCCAGGCCCTTGTAGCGCTGCACGTCGGGCTTCGCGTCGCGGCCCATCTCGTCGAGCAGGCTTTGAAGCTGCTCGTCGCTGTAGACGTATTTCACCGTCTTGCCCCGGCTTACCTTGTATAGCGGCGGCTGGGCGATGTACACATAGCCGTCCTCAATCAGCCGCGGCAGGTGGCGGTAGAAGAAGGTCAACAGCAAAATGCGGATGTGGCTGCCGTCCACGTCGGCGTCGGTCATGCACACGATGCGGTGATAGCGCAGCTTGGCCGGATCGAAATCCGCGCCGAACCCGCCGCCAAAGGCGGTAATCATGGCCTTGATTTCCGCGTTGGCCAGCACCTTGTCCATGCGGGTCTTTTCCACGTTTAGTATTTTGCCGCGCAGGGGCAGTATGGCCTGGAAATGGCGGTCGCGCCCGGACTTGGCGCTGCCGCCGGCCGAGTCGCCCTCCACCAGGAAAATTTCGCACTTGGCCGGGTCGTTTTCCGAACAGTCGGCCAGTTTGCCGGGCAGCGCGGCCGATTCCAGCGCGGTTTTGCGCCGCGTCAGATCGCGCGCCTTGCGCGCGGCCTCCCGCGCGCGCGCGGCCGAAAGGCACTTGTCCAGCACGGCGCGGGCCGATTGCGGGTTCTCCTCAAAAAAGGTGGAAAGTTTTTCCGCCACCAGCGAATCCACCATGGGCCGCACCTCGCTGTTGCCCAGCTTGGTCTTGGTCTGGCCCTCGAACTGCGGCTCGGACAGCTTGACCGACACGATGGCCGTCAGCCCTTCGCGCACGTCCTCGCCGGCCAGGTTGGCGTCGTTTGCCTTTAGCATGCCGCTTTTGCGGCCGTAATCGTTGATTACGCGGGTCAGCGCCGTGCGAAAGCCCACCAGATGGGTGCCGCCCTCGGGCGTGTGGATGTTGTTGGCAAAGCAGAACACGCTCTCGTTAAAGCCGTCGTTCCACTGCAGCGCGACTTCGGCCATGGCGCCGTTTTTCGTGCCCTGAATATAGACGGGCGGGCTGAACAGCGTCTCCTTGTGGCGGTTTAAATATTCCACAAAGGAGATGATGCCGCCCTCGTAGTGATATTCCTTTTTAACCGGCTCCTCGCCGCGCAGATCGTTCAGCGCTATGCGCAGGCCCCGGTTTAAAAAGGCCATTTCGCGCAGCCGGGTCTTGAGCGTGTCAAAGTCGAACCGCCCGGTTTCAAATATGCCCGGCTCGGGCGTCTCGCCGGTGCGCACGTCGGGCCAGAAGCGGATGGTGGTGCCGGTGCGCTCGGTCTGGCCCACCACTTTCAGGTCGTAGAGAATTTTGCCGCGCTCGTATTCCTGCTGATAAATTTTGCCGTCCTGATACACGTTTACCTGCAAATGCGAGGAAAGCGCGTTGACCACCGAAGCGCCCACGCCGTGCAGGCCGCCCGACACCTTGTAGCCCTCTCCGCCAAATTTGCCGCCCGCGTGCAGCACGGTAAGGCATACCTCCACCGCGGGCCTGCCCATCTTGGGGTGGATGCCCACGGGAAAGCCGCGGCCGTTGTCCTGCACCTGCACCGATCCGTCCGGGTACAAAGTGATAATTATATGGTCGCAATAGCCGGCCAGCGCCTCGTCCACCGCGTTATCGACGATTTCGTATACCAGGTGGTGCAGCCCGCGCTCGTCGGTAGAGCCGATGTACATGCCCGGGCGTTTGCGCACGGCCTCCAGGCCTTCCAGCACCTGAATCTGGCTTTCGTCATAGTGATTGTTGGGATTATGGCTGTTTTGCATCGTGGCACCTCTTATGCGATACTGAAAATTTAAAAAGATTTTTCTACAATATATTATAACACTTTTTTGCATATCTTCCCGCCTGGCAATGTGGCTCATCAGAATTTTACATGCGCGCGCGCTTTTTTCATAAAACGGTTGTTAAACCGCCTGGGGCGTGGTATGATATGGGGGATAAAAAAGGGGAGGCGCGTTCTCGTGCGGCTGGACAAGTACCTTACCCAGGCAAATCTTACGCGCAGCCAGGCCCGCGCGCGCGTGGCCCAGGGCAGGGTGTGCGTGGGGGGCGCCGTGGCGCGCTCGGCCGCCATGGAGGTAAGCCTGGACGACTGCGTGACGCTGGACGGCGCGCGCGTCGACTACCGGCGCTACGCGTATATCATGATAAACAAGCCGCGCGGCGTGCTGACCGCCACGCGCGACGCGCGCGAAAAGACCGTGCTGGATTTTATCGAGCCGGCGCTGCGCCGCCGCGCGCTGGGGCCCGTGGGGCGGCTGGACAAGGACGTAAGCGGGCTGGTGCTGTTAACCGACGACGGGCAGCTGGCCCACAGGCTGATCTCGCCCAAATGGAGCGTAAACAAGGTGTACATGGCGCGGGTGGACGGCGCGCTGGACGCGGGCCACATCGAGGCCATGGCCCGGGGCGTGCCGCTTGGCGATTTTACCGCGCGTCCGGCCGCGCTGGAAATTTTGCGCGACGAGCAGGGCCAGCTGGCGCGGCTTACCGTGACCGAGGGCCGCTTTCATCAGGTAAAGCGCATGTTCGCCGCGCTGGGCCGCCCGGTTTTGGAACTGTGGCGGGTCAGCATAGGCGGCGTGGCGCTGGACGAGGCGCTCGGGCCGGGCGAGTACCGCGCGCTGAGCGGCGCGGAAGTAGGCGCGCTTTGCGCCCTTACCGGGTTAGGCGGCCGGGAGGAGAGTCCATGAACGATCATTACTACACGCAAAACCCCACCTCGGCGCACAGGCCGGGCGAGGCGCTGGTGCGCGCGCTGGGGCTGGAAATGCGCTTTGAGACCGACGCGGGCGTGTTCTCCCGCGACGGGCTGGATGCGGGAAGCCGCCTGCTGCTGGAATCGCTGCCGCCGCTTGAGGGGCGCGTGCTGGACCTGGGCTGCGGCTGGGGCGCGATCGGCGTGACGCTGGCGCTGAAATATCCCGCCGCGCAGATTGTGCTTTCGGATATCAACGCGCGCGCGGTGGATCTGGCGCGCCTCAACATACGCCGGTTGGGCGCGGTCAACGCCCGCGCGCTGGAAAGCGACGGCTTCGAGGCCGTTTCGGGCGATTTTGATTTTATCGTTACCAATCCGCCCATACGCGCGGGCAAGCGCGTAATTTACGAAATGTTCAGCCAGGCGAATAGCCGCCTGCGGCCAAACGGCCGGCTTTACCTGGTCATCCGCAAACAGCAGGGCGCGCCCTCGGCGCTTAAGTACTTAAGCGGCCTGTTCGGCGACGCGCGCGTAATAGAGCGCGGCGGCGGCTATTGGATTATACAATGCCAAAAAACGGGAGGAGAAAACAATGCTCAATAAGGACCGGCTTTCGCGCGTGGTGCGCAATATGCAAAAGGAAAACCTTCCCCAGATTCTGGTCTCGTCCACGCAAGCCGTTTATTATTTGACCGGGCTGTGGATCATACCGGGCGAGCGGCTTGTGGCGCTACACATAACCGATACGGGCGAGGTGCGCATGATCGCCAACCGGCTGTTTGCGCTCTCGGGCGCGTGCGGCGATCTGCCCCTGGCCGAGCACGACGACACCGACGACGCGGTCGCCGCGCTGGCCGCCTATCTTAAGCCGGGCGTGCTGGGCGTGGACAAATTCTGGCCCAGCCATTTCGCCATCCGCCTGATGGCGCTGCGCCCCGACATCCGCCTGGCGGTGGGCTCCGCGCCGGTGGACGAGGCGCGCATGTTTAAAGACGCCGCCGAAATGGAGTTTATGCGCGCAAGTTCGCGCGTAAACGACAAGCTGGTGGCCGCGCTGCCGCCAACCTTTACCCTGGGCGAGCGCGAATCGGACGTGGCCCGGCGCTACGTCAACTGGGCGGGCGAATACGGCGCGCAGGGCGGCACCTTTACGCTGGTGTGCTTCGGCGCAAACGGCGCCCAGCCCCACCACAACACCGACGATACGCGCCTTAAGGAAGGCGACGCCATCATCGTGGACGTGGGCGTGGAGATCGACCACTTTATGAGCGACATAACCCGCACGTTCTTCTTCGGCTCGGCCACCGACGAGCAGAAGCGGGTGTACGACGTGGTAAAGGCGGCCAACGCCGCCGCCCGCGCGGCCGTGCGGCCGGGCATCCCCATGTGCGAAATCGACCGCGCGGCCCGCAAGGTGATCGAACAGGCCGGTTACGGGCCGTACTTTATCCACCGCACCGGCCACGGCATCGGCATCGAGGGCCATGAGGCGCCCGATTGCAGCGCCACCTGCCAGATGATTACCCGGCCCGGCCTGGTGTTTTCCATAGAGCCGGGCATCTACCTGCCGGGCAAATTCGGCGTGCGCATAGAGGACCTGGTGGCGGTTACCGAGGACGGCTGCGAAACGCTTAACCAGCTGGACCGCGAACTTCAAATCATTACCTGACGCGCCCGGCCGCACCGGCGGCCCGCGCGCAATACGGGCCGTTGACGGGGGCATCGCCCTTATCAGCGGCCTGATTTTTTGCCGGCGCGCCGGGCCAGGAAAGGCGCGCCTTGTGAGGGAGGAAATATACGCGTGTATTTGCTTGAGCTGGCGCGGCCAGAGCATGTTGAGCGCTGCTGCGCCATCCTCCGGGACGGGCGGGCCTTTCAAAGGGAACAGGGCTTTGTCCAGTGGACGGACGGCTATCCCGGCGTCGCGGCGGTTGAAAACGATATTCAAACCCAAAAGGGCTATGTGCTCCGGGTGGACGGCGAAATCGCCGGGTATATGTGCGTGGATTTCGCGGGCGAGCCCGTCTACGACGCCATAGAGGGCGCCTGGGGCGCGGATACGCCCTACGCTACGATCCACCGCATGGCGATCGGCGCGGCCTTTCGGGGCACGGGGCTCAGCGCCGCCGCCTTTGGCCTGATCGAAAAACTGTGCCTTTCAAAGGGCGTGAAAAATATCCGCTCCGATACCCATCCCGCCAATTTGCGCATGCGGCACGTATTGGAAAAAAACGGGTTTTCCCCGCGCGGCGTGGTTTACTATCAGGACGGCGCGCGGCTGGCCTACGATAAACTGCTCTAGCCGCGTCAACCCGCCGCCAAAGCGCTTATCCCCCGTTTTCGCCCGCCGGCTCGCCGTTGGCGGCCGCCGGGTACGCGGCTTAGGACGGCTTCGCCGTGTCCTCGCCGCTAGTCGGCCTACGGCCTCCCTTATGGGGAGCTGTCGAGCAAACCACTTTTCCCCCCTTGGCTCCCCCAGGGGGGAGCTGTCGAGCGAAGCGAGACTGAGAGGGGGTTCCTGGGCAACTATATTTCGGGGTTCCTGGGTCAACTAACTTTCAGCTGGGCCTATTCGAGCGGCCACATATCCAGCGACAGGCGCGCGCCGGCGTCGCCTCCGTCTATTGTAAAGTCCGTGCCGGCGCGCCGCG
>CAWVLE010000238.1:0-5156 GCA_963929805.1 uncultured Eubacteriales bacterium
GGTACCGGTCAAACTGCTCGGGTATGGTGTCAAATATCCTCCTAAATTCCGTTTCCATTTGCGCGTCCCTCCCTTTCACAAAAAGAAGAGCCAAAAGAAGTCCTCATGCTTTGTATCAAAACATGAGGACTTAGTTGGTGGGTCATCAGGGACTCGAACCCTGGACACCCTGATTAAGAGTCAGGTGCTCTACCAACTGAGCTAATGACCCATACTGTATGGAGCGGTAGACGAGACTCGGACTCGCGACCTCCACCTTGGCAAGGTGGCGCTCTACCAACTGAGCTACTACCGCATGGCGCCGGTATGTAAAATGGTGCGGGCGAAGAGACTCGAACTCATACGCCTGTGGGCACCAGATCCTAAATCTGGCGCGTCTGCCATTCCGCCACGCCCGCATAACGCCTTAGCTGTCCCTGGCCTAACGATTCTTATGGCCCCATGGCCCCCGGCACCAACCGGAACCGATCAAATTTGGTGACCCATCGGAGATTCGAACTCCGGACACCCTGATTAAAAGTCAGGTGCTCTGCCTACTGAGCTAATGGGTCAAGCATGGCTGGGATGGCAGGATTCGAACCTGCGAATGCGGGAGTCAAAGTCCCGTGCCTTAACCGCTTGGCTACATCCCAACGATTCGCACGATTCCAACCTGCACATCTTCACCGCGGGAATACGAAAAATAAAAAATGGGGTGAGTGATGGGATTTGAACCCATGATTTCCAGGGCCACAACCTGGCGCTCTAACCGCTGAACTACACCCACCACATGGCGCGCCTGAAGGGATTCGAACCCCTGACCCACGGATTAGAAGTCCGTTGCTCTATCCTGCTGAGCTACAGGCGCAGGCTCAGCGAGCAAACTCGCCCATCGGTCAGGCAGCAGAATTCCCGCTGACAAGTAAAGATTATAGCATCAAAGAATGATTTTGTCTAGTGGTTTACTCAATCTTTTCACGACTAATTTTTGCGCGCATCCGCCGCGCTGTCCGGCGGCGGATGCACCCGCTTCCCTACAGGGTGAATAGGCGCGGTACGGGGCCGTGCGGGCCGGTTTCCATCAGCGCGTATCGTCCGTCGCGAAGCGCGCCCGGATTGACCAGCAGCACGCCGCCCACCCATTCCACCGCCGGCAGATGGGTGTGTCCGTATAGCGCCGCCTGCGCGCCCACCTCCTGCGCGCGCAGCGACAAAAAGCCCAGCGTCTGTTTTACCCGGTACCGGTCGCCATGGCAGCAGTAAAGCGTAAGGCCGTCAAGGCAGAGAATTTCCTCCGCTTCTTTGCGGCTCATAAAATCGCAATTGCCGCGCACCGCGATCACGTCCCGCCTGAGTAATGCGGACAGCCGCTCCGCGTCGGGCGTGACGTCGCCCAGGTGAATAACGTGCGTCAGATCTTTTATGCCGCTAAATACGCGCGCTACGGCCTCTATGCGGCCGGCGGCGCCATGGCTGTCGGATACAATGCCGATTTTAGCCATTTTCCTCGGCCTCCAACAACGCGATCAGCTTTTCAATCGCGCGGGCGCGGTGAGATATGGCGTTCTTCTCCGACAGATCGGCCTGAGCAAAGGTCTTGCCCAAATCCGACGAGTAGAACAGCGGATCATAGCCAAACCCGCCCTCTCCCCTGTACTCGTTTAAAATTTCGCCTTCGCACGCCGCGCGCGTCACCAGCGGCGGCCTGCCTGGGCGGCACAGCGCCATAGCGCACACATAGCGCGCGGCGCGCGGCGCGGGGACAAATTCCAATTCCTTAAGCAGCAGTTGATTGTTGGCCTCGTCGTCCCCATGTACGCCCGCATAGCGCGCGCTGTGTACGCCCGGGCGTCCGCCCAACGCGTCTACCTCCAGCCCGGAATCGTCGGCCACGCAGGCGCATCCGGTCAGCTTCATCAGCGCCTCCGCCTTGATCAGCGCGTTCTGCTCAAAAGTCTCGCCGTTTTCGTCTATATCGGCCTCAACGCCCAGTTCCTTCATGGACACCACGTCGAAGCGGTCGCCCAGCAGCATGCGCATTTCCTTTATCTTGCCAAAATTCCCCGAGGCCAGCACCAGATGCGGCTTGCGCGCGATGATGCCCGCCGCCTCGCCCAGCGCCTCCAGCTGTCTGTCCATCAGCTCTCGTACGCCCGATTCGGCCAACTCCAGCAGCCTGTCCAGCTCGCGGCGCGAAAAGGTCTTGTGCTCGCCCGTGCCCTGGATTTCCACAAATTCGCTCCGGCCCGTGCGGTCCAGCGTCATGACCACGTTCATGTCCACCTGCGCGCGGCTGTCCTGCGCGTATTCCAGATCCAGCACGCATTCGCCCTCTACAATGCCCACGCTTACCGCGGCCAGCTGTCTAACCACCGGCGAATCGATCAGCTTGCCCGCGCGCATAAGGCGGTCGACGGCCAGGCACAGCGCGACAAACGCGCCCGTAATGGACGCGGTACGCGTGCCGCCGTCGGCCTGTATTACGTCGCAATCCAGATAAATGGTGCGTTCGCCTAATCTGCCCAAATCTACGCACGCGCGCAACGAGCGGCCGATCAGGCGCTGAATTTCAACGGAGCGGCCGTCCTTTTTCACTCCGTCGCGCGCCTTGCGCACAGGCGTAGCGCCCGGCAGCATGGCGTATTCAGCGGTGATCCAGCCGCTCCCTTTACCGCGCAGGAAGGATGGAACGCCCTCCTCGACCGACGCGGTGCAGATTACGCGGGTATTTCCGCAGCACATCAGCACCGAGCCGGCCGCCATTTGGGTATAATTAGGCGTAATGCTTACCGGCCGCAGTTGACCGGCCTTTCGTACATCCTGTGTCATTAATATCGTTCCTTTCTCTTTGGTTGGCGTTATTCCATTTCCAGCAACGCGGCGGTCTGCGTCCTGACATATTCCTCCGCGAGGCTGCTCGCGTCGTTTATAAATGTGGGCACGGCCAGCGTGGAAGCGCCCGGGTCGTAGGGTTCGCCCTCCACCAGAATGCGCACCGAATCGACGTCGTCAAACTGGGTACAGGTCAAAACCAGCGCTTTAAGCGCGGCGCGGCCCCCGTCGCTGTTTTCGGCGATGTTGATAAATTCACGCGTGAAGTTTATCACCGCCTCGCCGTCGGATACCGTTACGCCGATCAGGCCGCAACCCGAGGGCAGCGCACCGTCCAGCGGGCTGGACGTGCTGGGCCCCTTTGTCAATTCCAGCACGGCGGTGCTGATGTCGGCCGGGCCGTACACCATGCGCGTCACCGGCACGATCAGCGAACTGGATTCGCCCGGGAAATACAGCGATACCGTGCTCGCCACATCGGGCGTAAGCGAGGCGGGCGCGCTTTCCAGGTTCAGAGCGCCGCGCGTAAATTTGCCGCTGATGGGCGTTCCATGGGTCAACGTTTCGCGTTCCTGCCCGTCTATCAGGAACGAAACCGAGTCCACCGTGGGAAATTCGGTCAACGTCTGCACAATTGCGCTCACCATAATGCTTTCAGCCTCGGCGTCGGCAAGGCCCAGCACCTCTTTGCTCAGGTCTATGCGCGCTTCGCCCGACTGTGTGATGTCCAGTTCCATTTGCGTACCCTCGGGCATTACGGTACGCAGGCCCAGTCGCGCGGCCTCCATATCGTTGTAGGCGCTTTGTACCATCAGCGACAGCGTGGCCTTGGCGATGCCCTCTTCTTCCGGCACCGAGCGCATTACCGGCACCAGATAGCCATAGTTGTCCTGATAATACACTACGGTGTCAACCGTTCTGTCGCTTGGCAGCACCGCGTCGCCCTGCACGGTTGCGCTGGACGCGGCCGGCGTTGGCATCGCGGTCGCTTCTACATCGAGCGCGGGCATCGTCACCGTTTCCGGCGTCTGGTCATAGGACGCCGGCTTCAAAAGCAATTTCCACGCGCCCAACAGCACGAATGTCAGCGCCAGCAGCACCGCACTGAGTAGGTACAGCTTGCGTTGATTTCCGCTAAGTTTCATTCCGAACCCTCCTAACGCAAAGTCTTGCACTCCAATCTATTCCCGCCCGGCCGGAGCTAGACCTTTGCCTTTAAAAGGGGCCTCGCCTTTCATTTTACCACAAAACCGCGCTCTGTGCGCGCCCGTTGTTGCTTTGCGCCTTATTTTCCTCTATAATACCTTAGTAGCGGAAAAAATAATCGCCTAAAATTTAGGAGGGCAAAAGATATGCCAATGGACGGCGTTACGCTGGGATTTATCGCGCGCGAACTGGACGGCGTTTTGCGCGGCGGGCGCGTGGACAGAATTACCCAGCCTGAACGCGACGAAGTCATTATAACCGTGCGCAGCCAGGGCGGCAACCACGCCCTGCTCGTTTCGGCCAGCGCGGGCAACGCGCGCGCGCATCTTACCACGCTTAAAAAGGCCAACCCCCTGGAACCGCCCATGTTTTGCCAGCTTTTGCGCAAACACCTGTTGGGCGGCCGGGTTTTGGAAATCCGTCAGATCGACGGCGACCGCATTTTGGAAATGGACGTCGAAAGCGCCGACGAAATGCGCGACCGCACGGTCAAAACGCTGGTGTGCGAATTTATGGGCAAGCATTCCAATTTGATCCTGGTGCGCGCGGACGGGCGCATCATAGACAGCGCGCGCCACGTAACCGACGATATCAGCCGCGTGCGCGAGGTCCTGCCCGGCCTTGATTACCGCCGCCCGCCCGAGCACGGCAAGCTGCCCTACGACCGCCTGGACGAGGATTCGCTCGCCGCGCGGCTTGAGCAGTTTAGCGCCGGCACGCTTGCCAGGGCGTTATCCCAATCGGTCAGCGGCCTGTCCCCCCAAACCGCGCGCGAGTTGGCCTTCCGCGTGTCGGGCGACGAAGCGCGTCACGCCGGCGAATGCGACGCGGGTATCATCGCCCAGCGCGTAGTTAAAACGCTAAACGCGCTGCGCGGCGAATTTGCGCCCGCGGTCATACTGGATGAAGCTGGCCTGCCGGCCGACGTCGCGGCCTTTCCCTATAAAAGCCGCGCCGCCTATAAGACGATTGCGACGGCCACGCTGTCCGAGGCCATGGACGAATTTTACCGCGCGCGCGACCTGGCCGAGCGCATCAAGCAAAAGTCCAGCGCGCTCCACCGCGTGCTGAAAAACAACATCGAGCGCTGCGAAAAAAAGCTGGCCCTGCAATTGGAAGCGCTTTGCGCAAGTGAGCGT
>CAWVLE010000239.1:0-23020 GCA_963929805.1 uncultured Eubacteriales bacterium
ATCACCCTGTCCATGCTGGTCAAGGCGCTTTACTGCATCATATACGGCGATCTGTTGATGCTGCTGGACAACCAGGTGCGCCCTTACGAATTAAACGCGGGCGACAGCGCGCGCCTGGTTGAGCGCTGGACCGACACGCTCACGCGCGAATTTAACACGCTGGGCAGCTATTCGCCGGCGGCCATCCGGCGCAACCTGCGCGATATCGTGCGCGCCTTTGACGCGGTGCCCCGCGCGGCGGATTCCGGCAAGGTCAAGGTGGGCGTCGTGGGCGAGATATATGTAAAATACTCGCCCCTGGCCAATAACGACCTGGTGGATTTTCTGGTGGGGCAGGACTGCGAAGTGATGGTACCCGGCATGATGGGCTTTATGCTTTTTAAGACCGATAACCGCATCGAGGACATACGCCTCTACGGCGGCAATCAGTTAAAAAAGCTGTTCATGCAGGCGCTGCTTTCCTATTTTGAAAAAATGGAGCGCATGCTGATCGACGCGGTAAAGCGCTATTCCAGCTTTAACGCGCCTTCCCCCTACGCCCATTTAAAGGCGCTGGCCGCGCGCGTGATCGGGCCCGGCTGCAAAATGGGCGAAGGTTGGCTGTTGACCGCCGAAATGATGGAGCTGATTGAAAGTGGATACGGTAACGTGGTGTGTACGCAGCCCTTTGGCTGCCTGCCCAACCACATCGTGGGCAAGGGCATGATACGCAAGCTGCGCGAGCTGTACCCTGCTTCCAATATCGTGCCCATCGATTACGACCCGGGCGCCACGCGGGTCAATCAGGAAAACCGCATAAAGCTGATGCTGTCCGTGGCGCGCGAAAAGACGCGCGCGGTGTAAGGCAAGCGCCGCTAAGCGATTGGCAAAAGCGCCGCTAAAAATGCAGCGCGATTATTAAAAGGCGGCCTGCCCGCCGGCGCTTTCCCCTTCTTACATGGGCAGGCGGAAAATGCAAGCCCGGCCGCGCGGCTTTCGCCGTTTACAGGCAAGAGAAACCCTGTCTTAACGCGTTAGCGCAAAAAGACAGGGTTTTGTATTGGATTTGCGCGGGTACGCCGCTAAAAATTGGCGTAGAGGAAACCGCCGGACAGGCTCGCGCCGGTCGCGGTAAAGAGTATTACCACGTACAAAAGCACAAGGCCCAGCGCGTACTTTGCGGGCAACGCCATCCGGTCAAACCGTTTAAGCATTTCGTCCGGCCGGCCCAACCGCTCCACCAGCAGCATGACCACGGCAAAGAGCGCGGCCAGACCGCAATGGAACATGTGCAGATCCCTCAGCCCCGGAAAATAGCTATCCAGCGACAGCGGGTTAAAGGCCGCCCAGTTGCCCAGCGCGCCCAGCGCGGAAAAGGCGTCGCCCAGCGTAGGCGTGCGCGCGAACAGCCTGATGAGCGACAAAAGTAAAAACGTACGCGCCACCTGGAAGGCGCGCCAGCCCCGGCTGTCGCTTTTAATGCCCAGCTTTTTGAGCGCGCGCGCGAAAAACGGCTCCAGCAGCATGGAAAGCGCGATCGCCGCGCCGTTTAGCAATCCCCACAAAAGATAGTTAACCGTGGCGCCGTGCCACAATCCGGTCAGCGGCCACACCGCGGCCAGCGCCAGCAGCGCGGGCGCCAGCTTGGCCAGCCTTATGCGGCCGCCCTTGCGCAGCCGCTTGCCCAGGCGCACCGCCGGGCGCGAAATGGATACCGGGAAAAATACGTAATCCTTAAACCAGGCACCCAGGGTGATATGCCACCTGCGCCAGAATTCCGCCACCGAGCGGGACATAAGCGGACGGTCGAAGTTTTCCTCCACCGTGACGCCCAGCGCGCGCCCCGCGCCGGTCACGATATCCATATAGCCCGAAAAATCCGCGTAGATTTGCAGGGTATAGAGCGCCATGGTTATAAGCATCACGCAGCCGTTTTGGCTGGCGGGCGCCTCCAGCGCGGCCGATACGTACACGCCCAGCCAGTCGGCCACGACGCCTTTTTTGAAGAGCCCCCACAGCATGCGCATGGCGCCCAGCTTTACCTCCTGATAGGTAAGCGGCTGGGGCTGGCTTATCTGGCCCTCAAACCGGTCATAGCGGGCGAAAGGCCCCTGCACCACGCGCAGAAACGACAAAAGAAACAGGCCGAACTTTGGAAAATTGCGCGCCGCGGCGTACTTTCCCCGATACACGTCGATCATATAGCCGATGGCCGACAGCGTGTAAAAGGAGATGCCCAGCGGCGCGGCCCAATCGCGCGCGGGTACGTAGAACATACCCGTGTACTTAAAGGCGGCCAGCATGCCAAGATCAACGGCCAGCGCGGCGTACAGCAGCGCGCGCTTGCGCTTTAGATCGGCATCGGCCGCGGCCTTATCTCCCCGGCCGCGCGCGCGCGCGTTAACGCGCTCAATCAGAATGGCCGCCCCATAGCTTACCACGGCGCACAACAGCACATAGAGCAGATGTCCGGCCCCGTAGCTTACGTAAAACACCACGCTCGCAAGCAGCAGCGCCAGATAGCGCCAGCGCGGCGGTACGGCGCGCATGACCAACGCGCACGCGGCCAGCAGCAATATAAAGGAAAAAGAGGTCAGCGCCATAAAACGCCTCCACGCATTTGTACAATTGACGGATTATTTTTTCAGCCGGTTGATCATGTCCAGCATGGCCTGGGCGGAGTTAAAGTTCTCGTTTTTGATCTCCTCCACCGGCACGCGCACGTCAAAGGCCGAGGCGATTTCGCCCACGATGGCCACCACGTCAAACGAATCCAGAATCGCGTCGTCCATCAGCCGCTCGCCCGTCGCGAAATCCACGTCGGGCCGGATCTCCGAAAGCAGTTTAAGAAGTTCTTCCATAATTACGCTCCTCCAATATCAAAACCGGCGTCATAAACGCATTTTGTATTTTAAAGCGAATTCTATTCAAGGCGGTTGCGCTTGAGTTTGCCGTTAGACGCCCGCGGCAGGCTGTCGCGCTCCACGATGACGCGGGGCACCATGTAATCGGCCAGGCGTTCGGCCAGCGCGCGGCGCAGCGCGATGGCGTCAAATTTCGCGCCCGGCTTCATGACCACAAACAACCTGACCGCCTCGCCGCTTAGCGGGTCCTTCATGCGCGCGCAGCCGCAGTCCATCACGCCCCCGATTTCCAGCGCGGCGCGCTCCACCTCGTCGGGCGCCACCTTGCGCCCGCCCACGTTGATTACGTCGTCCTCGCGCCCCAGCACGTAGATCATGCCGTCCGGGCCCCAGTAGGCCAGATCGCTGGTATAGATAAACCCGTTTTCCACCGTGCGCGCCGTCAGTTCGCTGTCGCGCCAGTAGCCGTCCATCAGCACGTCCCCACCGCAGGCCAGATAGCCCGGGTTTTCCCGCGTGGCGGCAAAGGGACGGCGCTGCTTATCCACAATGATAAAGCGCGAATTGATCATTGGCCGCCCAATGCAGCCCGCGCCCGCGCTTTCGTGGTTGTAATCGTACATGCACGAGGAGCCGGCCTCGCTGGTTCCGTAGCTGTTGTACAGGCGGCTGTTGGGCAGCAGCGCGCACAGGCGGCGCTTATCCGCGTCGGTCAGCGGCGCGGTGCCCGATTCCACAAAATCGATCTGCCCGGCATACTGGCCCAGCCGGTCGCCCGAGAGCGCCAGCAGCATGCGCACCGCCGAGGGCGGCAGGCACAGCGCGTTAACCGGCCAAGCGTCCAGCGCGCCAAAGAAGGCGGCCAGATCGGTCATGCCGTTAAGCAGCAGCACGGCCGAACCGTTTAAAAAGGCGGCGGAAAGCTTGCGTATGGCGTTTGCGTGGCTCACCGGCCCGGGCACGGCGATGAGCGTGTCGGGCGAATAGCGCATGCCGGTAACCAGGTTTCCGGCCACGGCCGCCACGCTGCGGTGCGAGCACAGCACGCCCTTGGATTTGCCGGTGGTTCCGGTGGTAAAGAGCAGCTCGGCCGGCTCCGATGGATCGGGCAGGGCGATATCGCCCGCTTGCCGCGCAAGTTTTTCCGCCGTATCCAGTATTTCACCCGCGTCCATGGAAAGCGGCCAGCGCGCGCCCGCGCGCGAGATGACCATGTGCGCGTCGGTTTCAGCCGCGATCTGTTCCGCGCCATGGGCCATCAGCGTGCGCTCGGTGGGCGTAAATATGCCGCCCGCCAGATGCGTGCCCATATGCGCCACCACAAAGGAGAGCGACTGCTCGGCCTGCATCACCACGCACTGGCCGCGCTTAAGCCCGCTTTGGCGCAGCATATGCGCGAAGCCGCGCGCCAAATCGTAAAGCTGCGCGTAGGTAAGTTTTTCATCCTGCGCCACCGCGGCCAACGCGTCTGGCCGCGCCTTGGCGTGGTAAGCAACCGCCTCAATAATCGTGGAAAACATCTTAATCCCCACCCGTTTATTCTCCGTCAAGCCGCGCCCGCGCCAGGGCGTGTACCTGGCTGTACTCCGAATAAAAATCCGACTCGTCCAGCTCGCCCAAAATCGCCTGCGCCAGAAGGGGCGTAAACATGTCCGCGCCCAACTGGTTCATGTGTTTGGGGTCTTTAAAGTGCGCGTCGCTCAAGTGCTGTTGGATATAGCGTGAATAATTAAAGTCGTAATAGCGCGCGTCCAGCTCCTGAGCCAGCGACTGGAAGTAGTCGCTTACCTGCTCGTAGCTGTCCTCATAGGCGATAAACTGGCTGTCGGATACCGGTACTACCACCAGCACCGGTTCCACGCCCGCCTCGCGGCAGCGCGCCACAATCCGCCTGAGCTGAAGCGCGTTTTCCTCGCCTTCTTCACCCAGCACCAGAAAGCCGTCGGTGGTGTCCACCGCGTCGCTCCGCTCCATAAAGCCCTTATACCGCACATGCCCGCGTCCGCCGTAGCTTTCCATATCCGACTGCACGGCCACGTATCCGTTTTTAAGGTATTCCTTAAGATACGATGGCGTAAAGCGGACGAACGGATTATCCAGAAAATACTGGATCTGGCAGCGCGCGCTCATCAAAAACATGCGCGGCAGGTCGTCAAGCTCGCACAGTTCCCTAAGGTAAATGCCGCGCGATTGCCAGTTAAGCAGCCGGTCAAAAAAGGAGACCTGGGCCAGCCCGGCTTCCTCGCTGGTATCGCGCACCATCCGGCAGATGGAAAGCTCGATCACCGCCGTCTTAACGGGATTTTCGACCAATATGTCCTCCAGCGCGTAATAGGAGCACTGCATGGACTGCGCGTTTGAGCCCAGGTTAAACGACACGCCGCCCATGCTTTCGTCAAGCAGCGCGGGATCCACGCCGTCCACAATGAGCGAAGCGCCCAGCAGCGCCGTGGTAATCCGGCCGTCGTATTCGCGCCTGTCGGCGATGGTGGGCACGATGTAGTTGGTGGAGGGCAGCACAAAATAGGAAACCAGCTGCTCCAGCGCAAAAAACAACGCGATCAGCAGCAGGACCGCCGCGCCCCTGCGCACAAATAATTTGCGGCTCATTTGCGTATCATGCGCGAAAGCATCGCCCAGCACTCGGAATAACCTTCGCTTTCAGGCGTACGCAGCTTGCCGCGCTCCCCCTTTACCGGATTGTCGATAAACAGTTTTACGCCCTCGGGGTATTCGCCCATCGCCATCAGCTTGCTGCCCAGCGCGATCGATTCTATGATGGAATGGGTTACGAACAAAATGGTGATTTTGGTCTGATCCCATATGCGCACCAGCTCCTTTTGCAGCGACGTGCGCGTATCGGCGTCCAGGCTGGCAAAGGGCTCGTCCATCAGCATCAGGTCGGACTCAATCGCCAGCGCGCGCGCAATGGCCACGCGCTGTTTCATGCCGCCCGACAGCTGGTGCGGATAATAATCGGCAAACCTGGTCAGGCCCACCATCTCCAGGTAATGTCCGGCGCGCTCGGCCGCCTCGCGCCTGGGCATGGGGCTGGGCCCGTTAAGCAGCGGGAAAAGCACGTTGCCCATAATGGTCTTCCAGGGAAAAAGCTGTTCAAAGGTTTGAAACACCATGGAGCAGTGGCGGCCCGGCCCGGTTATCTCCCGTCCGTTTACCAGCACGCGCCCCCACGTGGGCTTTTCAAAGCCGCCCACCGTGCGCAATAGCGTGGTCTTTCCGCAGCCGGAGCTGCCCAGTATGCACAAGAATTCGCCCTTATCCAGCGTCAGGTTCATATCTTTATAGGTGATATGCTCCTGCGCGCCCGACATAAAGCGCTGGCCCAGGGACTGTATCTCTAAAAAGGCGCTCATCTGACCATCCCCCATTTGCGCAGCGTCTTTCGCTCTATCACCTTAAACAGCATCTCCTCCACCAATATGCCGATCGCCATAATGACCAGCAGCGAGGCGAACATGCCGGGCATATCCAGATAGCTGCGCTTGGTGTATATATCCCAGCCCAGCCCGCCGGTTGTGCCGGTGGCGCCAAACACCATCTCGGCGCTGATCAGCGCGCGCCAGGCGCGCGCCCAGCCGGTCTTAATGCCGGTAAGGATGCTGGGGAATGCGGCGGGCACATACACCCGGGCGATCAGCTTCAGGCGGGGCATGCCAAAAGACCGGCCCACCTCCTGATAGATAACCGGCACCGAGTCAAACCCGGCGATTACGTTTAAAAGTATGGGCCACAGCACCGAATGGATCATGACAAATATAATGGATTCCTCGCCGATGCCAATCCACAATATGGCCAGCGGCAAAAGCGCGATGCCAGGCAGCGGGTCCAATATGGAGATCAGCATGCCGGTTACGTCGCGCACCGTTTTTACCAGCATGGCCAGTATGGTCAGCAGCACGGCCAGCACAAGCGATAAGAGCATGCCCACGCCGATCAGGTACAGCGAATACCCGGTCTTTACAATCAGGCTGCCGTCTAAAATTTCCTCAGCCAGCGTGGTTAAAATTTCGCCCGCCGACGGGAACATGATCTCGGGAAAGCGCCCGCTCATATACAGCGCCTGCCATAGCAGCACGATGACGCACAAATAGACGACACGCCGAACCGCAGTGTGCCGCCACAGCGCCCTGAATTTATCCATAACCGACCGCATCTCCGTTCGCAAAAATGGGGCGGCCCTTACCCGGCGCCCCGTTTTTCAGATATTGCCGGCCCGCGCCTATTCGGGCGCGCGCGCGGAGGGATAGGCAATGCCGTCCATGCTTTCCAGCGTGTTTTCAATAAACCCGTTTTCCTGCATAAACTGGGCGAGCCCCATCAATCCGTATACGTCGCTGGAATAGATCGTGCCTTCCCAGGTAAGGTAACGCTCGGCGTCTTCCTCGCTGATTTGCTCGGTTTCCGCCACGATGGAGATCACCTGTTCGTCGAGCGCGTTAAGAAGCGAAATCGCTTCCTCCAGCGCGGCAAGCAGCCCTTCGTACACGTCGCTTTGCGCGTATACCGCCTGGCTGGCCACGCATACGATGCTGGCCTGCTGTTCGTAGGCGTCCTGCGCGGACAGGATGGATTTCATACCCGCTTCCAGTTCCAGGTCGATATAGGGCATGCTGGCAAAATGGCCCGCCACGTCGCTGCCGCTGATCAGCGCGGCGTAAGCGTCGGGGTTTGCCATGGTTACGATGTTGTTGTCCAGCGCGTTGGCGTCGCCCAACTGCTTAAGCGCGGCCATGGACAGCATGATATGTTGAATGGAACCCACGCCCGGCACGGCGATTTTGTCCTCCGCGGTCAGGTCCGCCAGCGAATTTATGGATTCATCGCGCACGATCAATTCGGAAGGCGGCACGCAGATGCCGCAGGCGATGCGGTAATCCACGCCCTTATCCCAGGCGATCAGCACCGGCGGTATGCCCATAAACGCGATATCCAGCTGGCCGGAAATCATGGCCTCGTTCATCGCGGACCCGCCGCCCAGGTTGCTCCACTCTACCTGAACGCCGGGCAGATACTTATCCAACAGGTTCAGCTTTTGCACGACATACACCGGCGCGTACTGCATGCCGTACTGCTGCGCGATGCGCAGCGTAACGCCCGAATAATCCTCCTGCGCCAGACACGCGGGCGCCAGCAAAGCCATCATGACCGCCGCCAGCAAAAGCGCAGCGCCTATCTTCTTCATATCGTACATACGCCTCCAGAAAAATTGCTTTGCGTTTACGTTCTTTCCGTCCACATTATTATAATATAAATCCGCACCTGTGCAACATCTTTTAAATGAACCATAACCTTTTAACATAAATTGATCTAATTTCGCCCGATTTCAATGGAAACCGCGCGTTTATATGGAAAACATTGACGCCCACGCCAGGATATGCTATGCTTTGTTAGAGAAAATTTTATAAGCGGGGGATAAAGGATGGACGCCTTTTTGGAGGGCGTGGAATATGCCTTTAACGTAGCGGTGCAGCTGGGCATCGTGCTGATGGAATCGCTGGGCGTGGCCATTATACTTTATACCGGCATAAAGTCGGTCGTGCTGCTTTTGCGCAGCGACGAACACGTGCGGCTGAAGCTGGCCAAGGGGATCGCTCTGGCGCTGGAGTTCAAGCTGGGCAGCGAGGTGCTGCGCACCACCATCGTGCGCGAATGGAGCGAGCTTGCGGTGTTGGGCGCGATTATCATACTGCGCGGGCTGCTCACATTCCTGATCCACTGGGAAATTAAAAACGAGGAAGCGCACCTGGTGTAGCGCGCTGGCCGCATATACGTAAAGCGCAGGGTTTTGCCGTCAATTTCCGGTAAAATCCTGCGCTTTTGCGTCTTTCAGGAAAAGGTTAATCGATAATTCCCTGACCGGCAATATTATGAGGCGTCAGCATAAGCGGGCCCATGGAGAAGGGACGCGCCTGCGCGCTTAAGCCGCCGTCGATATATACCGCCTGGCCGGTGATGAAGCCGGCCGCGTCGCTGAGCAAAAAGCAGATAAGTTCCGCGCAGTCCTCGGGCGTGCCGCGCCGGATAAGCGGCGTGTCAAATTTTTCTAACGCGCGCTGTTTAATCCATTCTTCCGGCTTGTCCTTGACAAAAAATCCTATTACGGCCGCCGGGCTGATCGCGTTTACGCGTATATTCCAGGGCGCCAGTTCCAGCGCCAGCGCGCGGGTAAAGGCCTCCACGCCGCCCTTGCTGGCATCGTACGCCACGGTGTTGCGATGGGCCTGCGTGGCGGCGATGGAGGACAGGTTTACAATGGAGCCGCCCTCGTCGCGTTTTACCATTTCCCGGGCCGCGCGGCGGCAGGTGTAAAACATGCTGGTCAGGTTGGTGCGGATGTGCTCGTCCCACCAATCGTCCTGGGCGGTCAAAAACGGCTGGCCCTTGCTGATGCCCGCGTTGTTTACCAGATAATCCACCCGCCCAAACGTGGACATGGTCTGGTCAAACATGCGCTCCACCTGATCGCGGAAGCCTACGTCGGCCACAAACCCGATTACCTTGCCGCCCTGCGCCACGGCGCGCGCCTTTTCCACCGCCTCATCCAGTTTTTCCTGGTTGCGCGCGTTAATCACCACGTTGGCGCCTTCGCGCGCCAACATAAGCGCGCTGGCCAGACCGATTCCCCTGTATCCGCCGGTTACCACGGCGGTTTTGCCCTCAAATCGCATTTTTATTTGCCTCCTTTAAGAAAAAGGTTTGTTTACCGGCATCTGATGCGCGGCAAATGCGCGGTTAGCGATATCGATATACTGCTGCCCGTCTTTAAGCACCCACATCAGATGCCCCGGGTAAAGTCCGTCTACGTTTAGTCCGTCCAGCGCGCGCAGCCCCTGCGGGTAGCGCGCAAGATCGTTAAGCGGCGGGGCCAGCACGCTGATAAAGCCCTTATAAAACACCGTGTCGCCGCTGAATAATTCGCGCCGGCCGTCCCCGGTTAACGCAAGATAGCACACCGAGTCGGGCGAATGCCCTGGGGTCAATATCGCGCGCACATTCACGCCGCCCAGATCCAGCTGCCAGCCGTCGTACGCCTCCTCGTCAAGGCGGGTCCGGGGCACGCGGCGCCAGTTTTCCAGCCACGGCGCGCCGCCGTCAAGTCCGTACGCCTCTATCGCGCCCTTTTTTAGCACCTGATCCGCCATGGGCGCGCCCACCACGCGCACGCCCATTTCGCTAAGCGCCTTGCAGCCGCCCGCGTGGTCGTAGTGCGCGTGGGTGAGCAGGCAATACTTAAGCCGGCCTATATCCAGGCCGTCCGCGCGCATATTCTCTAAAATCCTGACCGGGTCCGCCGCCATGCCGCAATCGACCAGCGCAATCGCGTTATCGCCCGCTATGGCGTAGGTATGACAGTCGCCTTCGGCCGACAGGCCCACCGCGCCGCTGCCTACCCAATAAATCCGCCCGCTTATCTTCACTTTAACCGCCCTTTCAAGCGCTTATCCGCAAAATCGTGAGGCTTTTCAGCCTCACGATTTTGCATTGCCGTTTGGGAAATTCTTATTCGCCGTAGTATTTTTCGGTATACTCGGTTACGAAGTCCGGGTTGGCCTCCAGCAGGGCCAGGTGCTGCTCCTGCCACTTGGCGACGCAATCCTCCAGCGGATCGCCCAGGAACCAGTTCTGGGTAACCTCTTTCATTACGTCTTTAATGCCGGCGATCCATACCAGGTCGGCATGGCCGATACGGCGCTCGGGATGGGCCTCCATGAAATCGGCGCAGGGCTGCATGGCCGGGTCGGGAATCAGCGTAACGTCCTTGTTCGAGGAATACACGCGGCCTACGTTTACATAGGTTTCAGCACTCTCAGGCGAGGTGAAGAAATCCACAAACTTCAGCGACTCGTCCAGATGCTCGGTATCGGCCACGATCTGGATGCTCTGGCACACGCCAATGTTCATCACGCGGTCTTCGGGGTTATCCTGCAGCACGGAGGGGATCAGAACAAAGTTGAACTCATCGCCCGCCATGTCGCGGATGGTGGATACAGTGTTGCCATGCGCAATCCACAGCACGCCGTCGCCGCGAATAAAGCGCTTAACCGCCTCGTCATTGTCTACGCCCAGGCTGTCTTCGGACATGTACTCGCGCAGCTGTTCGTATTTTTCAAACATCTTTACGATCAGTTCGTCGTCGAAACCGCGCTCGCCGTTAAGGATTTCCAGGTAATAATCGGGATTGTTATACCACACGACCGTGGCCAGATACTGGAAGTCCACCTGAGATACGTTGCCGATGTCCTTGCCGGCGCACAGCAGCGGGTACTCCAACCCGGCCTCGCGCAGCTGCTGGCACAGCTCAATCAGCTCCGGGAAAGATTCGGGGTACTCAAACTCGCCGTACTGGCTCAGCGCGTCGGTGTTGATCAGAAGACCGGTCATTTCATTGGTTACGGGCGCGGCGTATACGCCGTCGCGATAGGCGTTCAGCTCCAGGTCGCTTTCGTAGAAGCGATCCAGGAAGGGCTGGCCGGACAGGTCGTACAGCTTGCCGGCGGCGGCGTACTCTATGGTGCGGGAGCCGCCCTGGAAGGTAAACACATCCGGTTGCTCGCCGGCCGAGAACTTGGTGGCCAGCACGGTGACAAAGTCCGAAGTGCCCGCCACAACGGTGGGTTCAATCTTAATGCCGGGATTGGCCGCCTCGAAATCGGCAATGATCTGCTGCTCAGCCTCCCACTGCACGCCGCTGGCGCCGGTCATGTACTTTAGCACCACCGGGCTTTCCGCCATAGCGGCCGGGCACAGCGCGCCCAGCGCCAGCAATACGCACATAAGCAGGGACAACTTTTTCATGTAATAGTCCTCCTCTCATTTTATCCGGAAAACGCGTATATACGCGTTTTCCCATAAAGCCGGACAAAAGCCGGCTCTATTACGCCTTCGTTACCGCGCCGCCACTTCAAAGATCAGCGCGTCTTTGGGGCCAACGGTAATCTGTAGCCCGCCGTCTGGCCGGGACTGGGGCGCGTTTTCGCCCCAGAAAACTTTGCCCGCGCAAACCGCGCCCCAGTCAAAGCTCAATTTTGCCTGCGCGGTATTCGCACCCGTGTTGACCGCCCACACGTATCGCTTTTCCCCATCCGCATGGATGCGCGCCTTTATGGACGGATTATCGCATTCAAGCTGAATTTTCAGCCCGGCAAAATCTAAAAACGCCTTAAACAACGCGCTGTTCTGCGCGCACCCGCTACGGCTGTACGCCTCGGCCGGATGCGTGCCGATGAGCAGCGTCTGCCCTTTGCCGTACCGGTTTTTGACCGCGGCGATCCGCCCGCCGGCAAGGTAGCCGCAGGCCTGTCCGGTGGTAGGCGTATAGGTTTGCAGCGTTACGCCGCCCCACACCGGCATGCCCAGCACGCTAAGCCGCGCTTCGTCCAATATATCCGGCGTAAACTGCACGTCCTGTTCCCGCGCGCCAAACAGCGCGTCCATGCCAAAGTTTGGCTGGGTAGCGCCCGCCGCGCCCAGGCTGTTAAAATAGCCCGGGCAGGCCTCGCTTATAAGCGTGCCGCCTTTTTCCACCCATTGCTTCAGGCGCTCGGCCTGCGCGCCGTTCATGGCGACGGCATAGGGCAGATAAATCAGCCGGTAGCGGTCGATATCGTCCAGGTGGACAAAATCCGCCTGGATGTTGTTGTCGAAAAACGCGCGGTACGCGCCCCATACGCTGGCCGGGTACGCATGCCGGCCGCCATGCAGGCTTAATAGATAACTGCCCATCTGGGCCTCGGGCAGCATCAGTATGCCCGCCTGGCCGCGCGTGGGAACCGCCGCCATCAGCGGCCGCTGCTCCGGATCGTTGCACCATTTGGCGATGCGGGATGCCATCTGGGAACGGGGCGTGCGCGAACCGTCCATCCCGTAGGGGCCGAACGCGCCAAAGAGCGGCCCGTTCAAAATGGGACGCCAGCGCGGATAAAGTATGCCGCGCGTACCGCAGGCCATGGAGGTAAGGTTATATAGGCGCACATCCTCCGCCGTGGGCACGCGCCCATCGTTCAAAGGACGGTTAAGCACCTGAGGTTGCAGCCACAGCGGGCCGCCCTGCATTTCGGCGTGCCATATGGTTTTGCCGCGCGCGCCGGCGCGCGTCAGGTCCACCGCGCCCCAAAATTTCCAGGGGGCCCCGGTATGGCGGCAGGGCACATAGGTAAGTCCGTACAGTTCCACGTTTTCGGCCGCAGCCCATTCGTCATAACAGCAAAGCGCCTGCCGGTCAATGGAGGCCGCCGTGCCATGCGCGGCGATCAGGCAATCCGTATCGACCGAGCGGATTTGCTCCACGCGCCATTTCATCTGCTCGTACACGTTTTGCTTGCGGAACATCAGCCAGTCCATGGCCTCGGCGTAAAAGTCCAGTGTTTTAGGCGGCATAACCTGCGCCCAATCGGTAAAGCTGTACCGCATCCAGGCCTCGCCCAGGGCCTTCAGCGTGCCATATTTACGCTTAAGCCATTCGCGAAACGCCTGCTTTGTCGCATCACAATAGCATACGTCGCCCGGATAGTTGGTCTCGTTCCAGATATCGTATCCCAAAAGCGCCGGATGCCCCTTATAATGCGCCGCCAGCGCGCGCAGAAAAGCGCCGCCCATTTCTCGGGCCTTGGGATTATCCAGGCAGGGGCCCGCGCCAAACCCGCCGGCGGGGCAGCTGACGCCCAGATGGTTTTCCGCCACCGAGCCATCCGCATGGCGGAACAGGATATCCTTATGCTCGTAGTAAAGCCATTCGGGAATGGCGTCCATAAATTCGGCGATGATGACCTTCATGCCATGTTCGGCAGCCAGATCCATATGCCGGTCGTAATCGGACCAGTCGTATACGCCGGGCGATACCTCGATCGCGCCCCACATAAACCAGTGCCGGAATATGTTCATGCCGTCTTCCTGCGCGACGCGATAATCGCGTTCCCAATCCTGACGCGGCGGATTGGATTTGCGAAAGTATACCGCGCCATAGGGAAACTGGATTTTGACCTTATCGCTCAAAGCTCGTCCCTCCAAATTGTTACTTTGCTTTTTAGCCCTTTACAGCGCCCACCAATATACCGGAAACGATGTACTTTTGCAACGCGATAAACAGCAGCACCACCGGCAAAATGGCGATGGTATACCCGGCAAACGCCAGTCCCCAGCGCGAACCGTACTCGCTGTAGAAGTTATACATGGCCAGGGTAATGGTGCGGTCGCTCACGTTGGACAGCGTAAGCAGCGGCAGCAAAAAGTCGTTCCATATACCCAGGAAATCCAGCAGGAATATCGTAGCCAGCACCGGTTTGAGCAGGGGGAATATAATCACCCAGAAGATGCGGTATACGCCGCAGCCGTCTATGGTGGCCGCCTCAATCAGCTCGCCCGGCAGCGAACGGGTAAACCCGGTAAGCATAAACACGTTAAAGGGCATGCCCGTGCCGATATACACCACCACCAGGCCAAGGGGAGAGTTCATCAGGCCCAGATCCTTAATCAATTTTACCATGGGCACCAGCACCGAATACAGCGGGATCATGATGCCCATCAGGAAAAACACATACAGCGCGTTGTGCAGCCGGCTGGGACGTTTGGCCAACGTGAAGGAGGCCATGGAAGAAACCACGATGCGTCCGCAAACGGCAAGCGTAGCGATATACGCGGTATTCAAATAGGCGCGGCCCAAATCCACCTGGTTCCATGCCTCTTTAAAATTTTCAAAGTACAAAAACGAATTGGGCAGGGAAAGCGGCGTAAATATAAGCTCTTTGGAAGTTTTAAAGGCGGTAATTACCATAAAATACAGCGGCACCAGATAGATCAGCGTCAAGGCGATCATGACAAGTTCAAACAGCGCCAGCCCAATCTTCCTGCGCGTAGCCTGACCGGACGCGCCGCGCGCGGCCACATTATCCATTGACATTGTTTTCACTCCTCCTCAGGAAGAACAGCTGGCACAACGACAGGCCAGCCACCAATACAAACAGCATGATGCCGATCGCGGTTCCGTATCCTGCGCGTGCAAAGAAGAACGATTGCCGGTAAATATTAATGGCGATGGTTAATGTGGAATCGCCCGGTCCGCCCGCCGTGAGGGCGAAGATGGAGTCAAAATCCTTAAGGCCCCTTTCAAAGGCCAGAATAATATTGATCGTAAAGGAGGGGGCCAGCAGCGGCAAGGTAATATGCCGCGTGCGCTGCCAGGCGCCCGCGCCGTCAATGGCCGCGGCCTCGGTCAGTTCGCTTGGAATACCCTGAAGCCCGGCAATATAAATCATCATATACCAGCCCGAGGTGCGCCATACGGTAACGAAAGCCGCCGCGAATATGGCAAAATTCCGGCTGCTTAGCGCGTTATTGCCCAGTATGTCGTTACCGAGCAGTTTGCCCAGCTTCATCAGCGGATCGGTAAACATAAAGCTCCAAATATAGCCCACGATCAACCCGCTGAGCACGTTGGGCAAAAAATATACCGAACGCATAATGTTGCGGGTTTTCAGCTTCATGTTCAGCGCCAGCGCCAGAAGCAGGCCCACAAGGTTGCACATCACGGTTACCGTAATGGTATACTTGAAGGTGGTTCCCACCGTGCGCATAACCGATTCATCTTTGAAAATATTCAGGTAATTGGCCAGACCGATAAAAGTGGCCTCGTTACCCATGCCGTTCCATTCGGTCAGACTGTAGTAAAAGGATTCGCACAGCGGAAACATAACAAACACCAGATACAATATCAACGCCGGCATGTACAGCGAGGCGTATGTCAGGTTGTTTCCGGTCCGTGCCCAGTTTACCTTCGCGCCGCGCGGCCGGGCGCGCGTAATTTCCGCCAATGATAGCACCTCCAGCGCGGACGGCGGACGCCGTCCTTCGTTTGTGGGTCAATTATAGCGCCGCTCGCTTTTTTTATGTTGGAATATATTGATCGTTTATTGTACTCATTTAGCAAACGTATCACATTTATGGCAACATGCGCCAAATTATGCTGACATCTTCATGAATTTGGTGTATACTGTTGTGCGTCGTTCTAAGGAGGCCGTCATGCGCTGGTTTATTCAAAAGTTTTGTCCGTTTAAAAAACGCCTGTTTGCGTCCACGCTCAGGAAACGTATTATGGCGTTGTTTACGCTTTGTATGCTGTTGCCGTCCATTATCGCGTTGTTTTTCATGTACAACCCGATTTTGTCGCTTATCGTAGACGAATACGCCGCCTCGCTCCGCTCCAGCGTAAGCGATTTTTCCAGGCTGGCGGACAACTATCTTTCCCAGGTAAAATACTTTTCCAAGACGCTCTACAGCAGTCAGACCTACATAGACCTGCTAAAACGTACCGCCCCCGTAAGCAGCGAGTCTTACAACAGTCTTATATCCTCCGCGCACATGATCTTTATCAACAATCAGGAAATACAGCTTGAGCGGCTTTACATGATTAACCGGTCAAGCGTATGGTCGGTCAACCGCGCTGACAATATGCTGCGCGACTATACCTTTGATCCCAACACCGAAGTTGTCGCCCAATACGACCCGGACGGGGCGCTTTACCGGCTCAGTTCCCTGCAAAGCTGCGGATCCTATGACGCAAGCCAGCCCATTATGCGCACCACGCAGTATATAACCGACGTCCCGCGCGACAATCTGCTGGCGGTATTTACGGCCGAGCTTAGCGGCGTTAAGCTGGACGCGCTGCTAAGCGAAAGTTCCATGTACGAACATGAAACGCTGTATTTAATAGGGGACGACCTGTCGCTTTACTATTTAAAGGGCGCCGATCAGTTTACCGCTCAGGCCTTATCCCAATTGACCGAAGGCCTGACGCCGGGCGCAAACCGGGTTACATTTTCCGGCATGGAGTATCTGGTGTGCGCCCATCCGCTGGAAAATCACGCCCTGTCCGTATTGCGAATTGTTCCGCTGCGCGAATTGACCCAGCGGGCGCGCGGCATTATCGCGCGTACGCTGGCGCTGTATCTGGCGCTGTCTGTAGCCACGTTATTGGCCGGATTGCTTTTGTCCGACCACATCATACGGCCGATCAATTTGCTGATTACATCCATGCGCCGCATGGAACGCGGACATTTTGGCGAACATATAACCATTACCTCCTCCGACGCCGAAATCGATTCGCTCGTTCAGCGCTATAACGCCATGACCGACCAGATCAAGCGCCTGTTTGATGAAACCTACAAGCTGCGCATCTTGCAGCAGGAGGCCGAGTTCAAGGCGCTTCAATCCCAGATTAACCCGCATTTTCTTTACAACACGCTTCAGGCGATACACGGCATGGCGCTGGAGCGCAATGCCTTTGAAATCAACCTTATGGTAGACGCGCTGAGCAATATACTAAAATACTGCCTGCGCGGCGACAGTTCCATCGTGCCGCTAAGCCGGGAACTGGAGATGATCGACCAGTATCTGACCATCCAACAACTGCGCTTTATCGACCGGCTTCGGGTGGAACTGGATATCGACCCGGCTTCGCGCGATTTTCTCATGCCCAAGATGACGTTGCAACCGCTGGTCGAAAACAGCATTCAGCATGGTTTTCAAAACACAGACCAAAGCTGCCGCGTACGGGTGCGCACCCTTATGGCGCAGGACGGCTTGCATATTGAAATCGAGGATGACGGCGCGGGAATGCAGCCGGCCACGCTGCAAGCCATACGCGAAAGTCTGGAACGCGAGGATTCCCTGGAGCAGGACGCCGGCCATATCGGCATTCGCAATTGCCTGCTTCGGTTAAAATTTTACTTTGGCGGCTCGGTTAGCATGCGCATTGACAGCGCGCCGGATCAGGGTACGCGCATCCTCATACGCGTTTTACGCGGCAAAGAGTAAACCCAAAGGAGGCCACAAACATGAAATGCCTGATTGTGGATGACGAAGTTAACGTACGCCGCTCCTACGTAATGATGGGGCGTTGGGGCGCGCTGGGCATAGAATGCGTGCTGGAGGCGTCCAACGGGCAATGCGCATTGGACGTCATACAGCGCGAACGGCCCGAACTGGTCATTACCGATATGTATATGAACGTAATGGACGGCGCGCGTTTTCTGGAACAACTTTGCGCTTTGGATTATCATCCCCAAATCGTGGTAATCAGCGGATATACCGATTATGAATACATGCACAGCGCCATAAAAAGCCAGGTAATCGACTATATTCTAAAGCCGGTAAGCGAAGCCGCTTTCAATCAGTGTCTGGAAAAGGCCATAGACCGGCACTACAGCCAGACCCTGGGTTCGCCCGGCACGCTGGAAAATTTTGTGCGCAGCGCGCAAAGCCGGCTTTTACGCCAGGGCGGCCTATCCGGCGGTTTGATCCGGCTAAAAGTCGTTAGCGAATTTTCCGCCCGATACGCGCGCGTTTTGCTATTCGCGCCGCTGTTTCTCAATTTTGCCAAGGTGTGCGAAACCAGCGCGCGCGGCCTTTCGGATCTGCTGTGCGTAAAAATACAGCAGTGTTTTGAGGCCGCCATGCGCCGCCACTATGCCGGCCGGCTTATGCTTTTACGCGTTAAAGATGAAACGGACTGGAATTTTATCGGTTTTATTGGATACGAGGAGGCCGGCGAACCCAACCCGGACGAACTTGAGCGGCTGTTAAATCAAGCGCACGCGCAGCTTTCGCGGCTGGGCTTTGACGCGCTAATCGCCTTCGACCCCGCCTGCCGTACCTGGCAGGAGGCGGAAAGCGCGTACGGACGGCTGCAAGGGGCGTTGCTGGACGCCGATATCGAAAAAAGCGCGCGCGTATTTTCTCTCAAAGGCGCGGCGCGCAAATTGTCCTTTCGCCCTTTGGACGCGGTCCGGTCAGGCGTGGAGCAGCTGATCGCCGAAAACCAGCCGGCCCGGGCGGAGGCCGTGCTCGCGCCCGCCTATCTCGGCTTGCGCGACGACGGGCTGTTTTGCGCGCGCCAATTGCTGCAAATCGCGTTGGAAGTATTCGAGGCGGTCAGCGACATGACCTCGCGTTACGTAAGCCTGCCGCAAAACGCCGTGCGCCTTAATCGGGTATGGTCGGCGCTGTATGACAATCTGGCCGACGTACAGGCGCAAAAGCGCATATTATCCGAGTTGATCGCGCAGGTTTGCGGACTGTTGGACGCGCAGGCCGAAAGCGACGGCCCGATCGGCGAAATACTATCCTATATTGACGAACACTACGCCGAAAAATTATCGCTTTCCAGTCTCTCGGCGCGCTTTTTTATCAGCCGGGAGCATCTGTGCCGCCTGATAAAGCGCAAAACCGGCCGCACCTATACAGAGCACCTGACCGCGTGCCGGCTTTCGCACGTATGCCATTTGCTTAGAACTACGAACATGCCGGTGGTTGAAATTGCGCGCAAAAGCGGGTTTAGCGATCCGGCGTATATGAACCGCGTATTTCGCAAGGCATACGGCACATCGCCCAACGCCCTGCGCGCCGGCGCCGCGCAAAAGCAGACGCCCGGTCCTCAAGCCTAGCGCGGCTTGCGCATTGCGTATAATTTGTCACCCATACATCGATTTATTTCATAGGAAAATCCGTTTTTTTAGCGAATTATGTTTTCGTGCCCGAAAAATTTAAAATACGTCCCGCAAACAAAATATATTATGAAAAGAGGTACGCCCATGCAACCGATTATACGGATTCACGGTAAAGATCCGCAAATTGATTTTGGCCTGAAGCAACTCTTTGGCAAAACGCCAAACGCGCCGCTGTCCATTTGCAATCTTCAAACCGAGGAAGGCCGCGCGGCGCTTGACGCGTCTGGCGTCGCGGCCTCCGTGACAGACCAGGGCTATCAGCTTGCGCAGCTTGACACGGGCGAATATGTTTTGGCCGGCGGCGCGTCCGGCCTGATGTACGGGCTAATCGATCTTGGCCACGCGCTAAACTGCGGCGCGCCGCTGCCCCTGGGCAAGCACGAGCCCCGCTTTCAATACCGCGGCATAAAGTTTAACATTCCCCTTGACGCGCGCACGCCCAGCTATTCCGACGCGTCGGATAGCGCCTGGAACAACATTCCCCACATGTGGGAAATGGATTTTTGGCGCGACCTGATCGACGCGCTGGCGCGGGATAAATACAACCTTATATCGCTGTGGAACCTGCACCCGTTTCCTTCCATGGTGCGCGTGCCGGGCTATGAGCGGGTGGCGCTTGAAGACGTAAAGCGCACCCCGGAGCCGGTTTACGGCGCGTCGCTTATGGGATACGGCATGTACGGAAAAAAATACGCCGGATCTTTGGTCACCGTAAAAAAAATGAGCATGGATGAAAAAATACAGTTCTGGCGGTCGGTTATGCTTTACGGCCGGGAACGCGGCGTGTATTTTACGGTTATGACCTGGAACGTGTTTATTTACGGAACCGAACACACCGATTACGGCATAGACGACCGGCTGGACAACCCGGTAACGCGCGATTATTTCCGGCGCAGCGTAGCCGCGTTGATTGACACCTATCCGCTGCTAATGGGCGTAGGGGTCACCGCCGGGGAGCGCATGTCGGTGGGACGCATGCCGCAAACGGATATCGCGGGCGACGTAAAGTGGCTGGCGCAAACCTATGGCCAGGGCGTAAAAGACGCGCTTGAGGACAGCGATCGCCCCTTTATGTTTATTCACCGCCAGCACATGAGCGGCGTGGAGGAAATATTAAAAGCCTTTGAAAATCTGCCCTGCCCTATCTGCCTGAGCGGAAAATATTCCCAGGCGCATATGTACTCGTCGGTTCAGCCTCATTTTTCCGATTCCCTGTTTCGTTCTTTGCCCGACGGCGTAAAGACCTTTCTCACGCTGCGCGACGACGACATGTACATGCTGCGCTGGGGCGGCGTGGAATTTGCGCGCGCCTATATCGAAAACATACCGCGCGGGCCCGTGATCGGGTTCATGATGGGCCCTGACGGCTACACCATCGGGCGCGACTACCTGGAAAAGCGCGATGGAAAGCATCCTCTGGTGTTTGAACGCCAATGGCTGCGCAACGCCATATGGGGGCGCCTGGCCTACGAGCCCAGCCTGCCCGAAGAGCATTTTATCCAGCTGATCGCGCTGCGCTGCGGCTGCGGCATGGACAAAGCGCGCCAAATTTACGGCGCCTGCGCGCTGCTTAGCCAGGTAATACCGCTGGTCAACCAGGTGCATTGGCACGATTTTGACTTTCAAAATTACCCTGAGCTCAATTGCGGCGTGGATCACTATCACAGCGCGATGCACGTGGGTACGCGCATGTATTACCACGATTTAAACGACTACCTGCTTGCGCCCGCGCAGCCGGGTTGCGGTTTCCTATCCATAAGCGAGGCTTGCCGCCTTGAGTTGCTTGGCCAGAATCCGCCGCAGGGCGCGGTGCTGCCCGATCAGGTAATCAAGCGCCTTGGCGGCATTGCCGCCCAGGCCCAGGCCATGCTCGACGGGTTTGAAGGCGGTTGTCCGGAACTTTGCGCATTGGCGGAAGACCTGCGCGACACGGCGCTGCTCGGCCGGTTCTTTGCGGACAAGCTGGAATGCGCGCTTACGGCGCAGCGGGTCTACAGCGGCTTGATGCCGGGCGGCGCGCAGCGCGCCATTGACCTGGCGCAGTCGGCGTGCGATATCTATACCGAGTATGCGCGCAGGCTGGCGCAGCGCTATTATCCCCAGCGGCTCAGCCGCATGAACGGGCGCATGGTGGATCCGTTGGCTTTGTGCGAACAAGCGCGGCTGGATGTGGAAAACACGCGCATGATTATGGAAGCGTTTTTATAACCGCGCGCAAAAAGCGTTTTTCGATATGCCCCCAATGCGCGGGGCAAAAGTAAGGAGGCTTAAATATGCAAATTGACCTTCCTTATGGAAAAGAATATTTAAAACTGTCTTTGCCCGACGAACAGGTAGAGCGCGTACTGACAAGCCGCCTGGAACAGGCCCCCGTATTGGACGGCGAAGCGGCCGTGCGCGAGGCGCTGGCGCATCCGATCGGTTCGGCCCCGCTCGCGCTTCTGGCGCGCTCCAAGAAAAACGTGGCCGTCATCATCAGCGACCACACCCGCCCGGTGCCCAGCCGCGTCATACTGCCCGCCATGCTGGAACAGGTGCGCGCGGGCAATCCCGGCGCGGATATAACGCTGCTGGTGGCGACGGGCTGCCACCGCGCCCCTACCGCCGGCGAACTGCGCGAAAAACTGGGGGACGCGATATTTGAGCGGGAAAAAATCGTGGTGCACGATGCGGAAGACGCGTCCGCCATGGTTAAAATCGGCCGCCTCCCCTCAGGCGGAAGCCTGTGGATAAACCGGGTCGCGGCGCAGGCCGATCTGTTGTTAGCCGAAGGGTTTATCGAGCCGCATTTCTTCGCGGGTTTTTCGGGCGGGCGCAAAAGCGTGCTGCCGGGCGTCGCCGCGCGGCAAAGCGTGCATTTTAACCACTGCGCGCCGATGATCGATCATCCGCTGGCGCGCTGCGGCGTTACGCAGGGCAACCCCATCCACGAAGACATGCTATCGGCCGCGCGTCAGGCCAATCTTAGCTTTATCGTAAACGTGGTCATCAACGCGAAAAAACAGGTGGTGGGCGCCTTTGCGGGCGACGTGGAACAGGCGCACGCCGCCGGCTGCGATTTTCTGCGCGCGCTGGCCGCCTGCCCCGCCGCGCCCGCCGATATCGTAATTTCCACAAACAACGGGTATCCGTTGGACCAGAACCTTTACCAGGCGGTCAAAGGCATGTCTACCGCCGAGGCCACGGCCGCGCCGGGCGCGGTCATCATCATGGTGGCGCGCTGCGAGGACGGACACGGCGGCGAAAGCTTCCTCGCCACCTTCCGCGACAATCCAAGCGCAGGGGATATTTTAAAATCCATACGCGCCGTGGCGCCCGAGGATACCATCGTGGACCAGTGGCAATCCCAGATTCTGGCGCGCATTCTGGAAAAGCATACGGTGATCATGCTCAGCCAGGCCGACGACGAAACGGTGCGCCAGCTGCACATGCTGCCCGCCCACTCGCTTGAGCAGGCGCTTAAAATTGCGCGTGAAATGAAAGGCGCCGCGGCGCGAATAACCGTCGTTCCCGAAGGCGTTTCCACCATTATCCGCTAACATTATCCGCTAACATTATCCGCTAAGCGGCCCGGCCGCCATTTGCCGCCTCAGGCGGCGGCTGCGCCCGCGCGGTTGTAAGCGCATTTCCTTCATCCCGAAAAACATGCCGGGCGCG
>CAWVLE010000240.1:0-3740 GCA_963929805.1 uncultured Eubacteriales bacterium
GGGGCGCGGCGCGCCTCCCTTTTTGATATACTGGCCTTGCGCGGCCGTTTGCATGCCGCGTTTACGGGGGGATGACGATGCGCGCGACGGCGTACGCCAAAGTTAACTGGGCGCTTAACATATTGGGCGCGCGCCCGGACGGCTATCACGAAATGGACATGCTGATGCAGCCAATAGCGCTGTGCGACTATCTGGAAATAGAGGCGGACGCGGAATTGAGCCTGGAGGGCGGCGGCGAGGACGACCTGACGCTGCGCGCCGCGCGCCTGCTGCGCAAGGAGAGCGGTTATCCGGGCGGGGCGCGCATGCGCCTTTTAAAACACATTCCCGTGCGGGCTGGGCTGGGCGGCGGCAGCGCCGATTGCGCCTGCGCCCTGATCGCGCTTAACCAACTGTGGGGGCTGAATTATTCCAGGGATCATCTTATGCGTTTGGGCGCGCGTTTGGGCGCGGACGTGCCCTTTTGCCTGTACGGCCGCGCCGCGCGCGTGGGCGGCATGGGCGAGGAGGTATCGGGCGTAAACGCGCCTGCGGGCGTGCCGTTGGTAATTATACATGTGGGCGCGGGGCTGTCTACCGCCCAGGTATTCGCGGCGTTTGACCGCATGGGCCTTTCGGGCCGCGCGTGCGATATGGACGCCGCTAAGGCCGCGCTGGAATCGGGCGATCTGCGCGCGCTGCGCCGCGTCTCGGGAAACGCGCTGGAAGGAGCGGCGCGTTCGCTTATGGACGGGATCGATCGGGCGCAAGACAGGCTGTACGGCCTGGGCGCGGTATTTGCGCAAATGTCGGGCAGCGGGTCGGCGGTGTTTGGCGCGTTTTCGGACGAAGGAACCGCCCGCCGCGCGGCGGAGGCGCTGGGCGAAGGCGCGATTTTGACCCATACCAGGCCCTGACGCGCATATGCGCCCATTTTCGGGCGAAATTTCAAAAAAATTGAATAAGCCGGGCGTATTTTGCCGAACCTATTGCCATCACAATCCCTGGAGGAGAGCAATGAAGGTTCGGCATTTTTGCGTTGTACGCGCGGCATGCGCGGCGTTGGCGGGCGCGTTGGCCCTGACGTTTGGTCCCGCGCCGGCCCGCGCGCATTGGAAATACGAAGTGTGCGCCCAAAACATGATACGGTTGCAGGTGGTGGCAAACAGCGACCTGCAATCAGATCAGACGGTAAAACTGATCGTGCGCGACGCGGTGCGCTCTGCCGCGCGGCAAATTTTAGATGGCGTAGAGGATTCGCAATCGGCGTTTGAGGCGCTGCGCGCGGGCGGGCCTGCGCTGGAACAGGCCGCGCGCAATGCGGCGCGGGCGGCCGGGTTCGAAGGGCCGGTGCGCGTGACGGTGGGCGAGAGCGATTTTCCGGACCGCGTGTACGCGTACTCGGTCGTGCCGGCCGGACGTTACCGCGCGGTACGCGTGCTGCTGGGCGAGGCCGCCGGCCGCAACTGGTGGTGCGTGATCTATCCGGATCTGTGCGTGGCGGATGAAAAAACCGCCCAGGCGATACGCGACGGCAAGAAAATCCAATTTTATTCCAGCATCGGCAAATGGCTGTCCGGCTGGTTTGGCGGGGAGGAGAGCGCATGAGGAAAATATGGGTTAAGGCCGGCGTAGCCGCGCTCGTGCTGGTTGCGTGCGTCATGGCGCTGCTCGTGGCCGACGCGGCTACGGTGTTGACGGTGGGCTCGCGCGGGAGCGACGTTATCAAGGTGCAAAAGCGGCTGATCCAGTACGATTACCTGGATGGGACGGCCGACGGCGTGTTCGGCCAGGATACGCTGGACGCGGTCAAGCTGTTTCAAAAGCGCAACGGCCTGACGGTGGACGGCAAGGTGGGGGCAGACACCGCGGCCGCGCTGGGCGTCACGCTCAGCGGCAGTTCCTCCTCATCGGCCTCCACTACCGCTTCGGCCACGATTATGTCCAGCGACCACCGGCTGTTATCCAAACTGGTCTACGCGGAGGCGCGCGGCGAAAGCTATAAGGGCCAGGTGGCCGTGGCCGCGGTGGTGCTCAACCGGGTAAAATCCTCGTCCTTTCCCAACACCATCTCGGGCGTGATCTATCAAAAAAACGCGTTCAGCTGCGTGTCAGACGGCCAGATTAACCTGACGCCGGACGATACCGCCATACGCGCCGCGCGCGACGCGATGAACGGATGGGATCCCACCGGCGGCTGTCTTTATTACTACAACCCCAAAACGGCCAGCGATTCGTGGATACGCACGCGCACGGTAAAAACGGTGATCGGGAACCACTATTTCGCGGTGTAGGAAGGGGCGGACGGACGCATGCGGGGAAAATTAAAAAAGCGCAGGCCCAGCGCCTATATCGCGATGCTGCTATGCCTGTGCGCCGCGCTGCTGGCGGCCGGGCTGGTGCAAAACCGGCGGGTACAGGCGCTCACCCTTCAGGTAAACGCCGCCTACCAAAAGGCGCTGTATGAAACCACCACGTTGATGAGCGGCGTGCAGCTTAACCTGGAAAAACTGCTGGTCTCGGCCAGCAATACCCAGGAACAGGCGCTTTTAACCACCATCGCCCAGCAGGCCGAAGGCGTGCAAAGCAACCTGACCAGCATGCCCTTTGACCAGGAACTGCTCGAAGGCACGATGAAATTTGTCAACCAGACCAGCGATTACGCGCGCGTGCTTTCCGAGCAGCTGGGCGCGGGCGGCAAATTGGGCGAAGACGACATACGCCAGCTGATCTCGCTTCACGACGCCAGCGTGCAGCTTAACACGCAGTTGGGCGAAATTCTAAACCGCTACGAGCGGGGCGAGCTGGTGTTTGAAACCAACCGCCAGTCCATCGACGCGGCGCGCTCACAGGACGAGGAAAGCCAGCCCATGGTGGATTATCCGGTGCTGCTGTACGACGGGCCTTTCTCCGACGCCCGGCCGGGCGAGGAGGTTACCGTGCCCGGCGAGCAGGTGGACGCCGAGCGCGCAAAACAGTTGCTCAGCCAGTATCTGGGCGAGGAGCGGATTAACTCCATTACGTTATCCGCCTCATCCGAGCTGCTGGGCCCAACCTACGAATTTGACGTGGATTCCTCCGACGGCCGCCTGGACGCCGCGGTAACCGTTAACGGCGGGCACGTGCTGTACGTATTGCCCGAACAAAGCGTAAGCCAGGTAATGCTCACGCAGGGCGAATGCATCCAGCGCGCCGCGCAGTTTCTCGCCTCGCGCGGATACGGCCCCATGGAGGTTAGCTATTGGCGGCAGCTGGGCGGCATACTTACGGTCAATTTCGCGGCCGTGCAGGACGGCGTAATCCTCTATCCGGATTTGATCAAACTGCAAATTTCCATGCAAACCGGCCAGGTCATCGGCGTCGAAGCCGGAAACTATCTGACCAACCACCGCACGCGCGCGCTGGTAGAGCCTGCCTTTACCAGGCAGCAGGCGCTGGATTCGCTGGGCGCCGTGCTGACCGCGCAGCGGATCAGGCAATGCGTAATCCCGCTGGAAAGCGGCGAAGCGCAGTGCTGGGAAATAACCGCCACCGTGGACGGCTCCAACCAATACCTGGTGTACAAGGACGTTAACACCGGTCAGGAGCAGATGATTTTGCGGGTCATGACCGGGGACGACGGCGTGCTGACCCAGTAATTTTGCCGGCCGCGCCGCTTACCATACGAAAATCTTTCGCCTTTTTCCATGGCGTAAACGGCGCGCGGCAGAGGCAAAGAGCAATTTCTTAAATAAATCTTCCCAAACAACATGGGCGCGGGG
>CAWVLE010000241.1:0-2667 GCA_963929805.1 uncultured Eubacteriales bacterium
CCGGCGTCAAAGCTGCCGTCCAGGGCCGCGATTTCAACCAGCCAGCGCTTGTACCGTTCAAAGGACAGCGGCGGCTTGCCCAGCACATAGTGGTTTACATGGCGCTTTCCATCTATAAACCACTCCATCAGCATCAGCCTGTGGTCGCCATGCGACACGCGGATGCGGTCAATCTGCGTGGTTTGATTGGCGGGCGCGTGGAAGACGCCTTCGGACAGCGTCTGATTGGTATCCGCGTCCCACACGCGATAGTTGCCCTCCGCCGCGCGCAACGTATCGTTGCCCACCAGCAGGCCTACATGCCAGTTTTCCGGTTCGGAAACGATCAGGCACACGTCCTGCTGGGAACGGCGGATGTAGAAATAGGCCAGCTTTTTGATAAAGTCATAGCTTACCACCGCGTCGGAGAACTGCGGCCAACCGTCTATCATATTCCACCAGATCACGCCGGTCCTGCGCCACTTTCGGGCGCGCGTAACCTCGATAAAGAACTTTTTCGCTTCCGCCTGGGAAAACTGGGACGCGAGTATGAAGTCCTCCAGGTTATCCGGGTCGAAGCCAAACAATTCGTGGATCTGGTCGGCCATCAGCTTAATGCGATAGGCGTAGCTGCCGTTAAAGCCGGTCATTTCGGCGGCATGCGTAAGCCACTGTTCGTTATTTTGCCAGGGCCACAGCTTGTCCGGGCTGATAAACTTCTTAATGGAAGACAAGCTGTTGCAGCCGTGATATCCCGTTTCGCTGGCAAAATGGGTGGACGTGCCCGCGTAAAACGCGCTTTTAAAGTAATCGCGCGGGCCCCACAGGTGGGCCTCGGGCAGCAGGTTTTCAATCTGATTATAGTCGCGGCTTACCTGGGTAATCGCGGGCGCGATATAGGGCGAGGAGGGCAGATATTCGCGGCCGGGGTCCATGCGGTGAAGCACCTGGGGCAGCACTTCGCGGGTTATGCGGTTCCACGCGGGGTCCTGGCCGGACTGCATCAGCATCAGCGCGTCGCACTCGTTATCCCCGCTCCACAGTATGATCGATGGGTGGTTGCGCAGCTTTTTCACCACGCTTTCAGCTTCCTCGCGCATCACGCGCAAAAATTCCTCGTCGATGGGGTATACGCCGCAGGCCATGATAAAGTCCTGCCACACCATGATGCCGTGCCGGTCGCAGAAATCGTAAAACGCGTGATCCTCGTACACGCCGCCGCCCCAGCAGCGCAAAATATTGCATCCGGTGTCCACCCACAGCGAAAGCATTTTTTCGTAACGCGCGGCGTCGCGGCTGTGCAGCGCGTCGGCAGGCACCCAGTTAGACCCCTTGCACAATATCTTTTCGCCGTTGACCAAAAAGCAAAACTCGCCGCCGTAGGAATCGGTCTTGTCCGTTCTATCCAGTTTGACGGTGCGAATGCCCATACTTGTCTTATAGGTATCCGCCGTCTTGCCGTGTATCAAAAGCTCTACCGTCATGTCGTACACGTCGCTTTTGCCGTAGCCCCTGGGCCACCACAGGCAGGGGTTCTCTACCTCAAAGTCAAACCGCCCGCACACGAAATTAAGCGGCCTGGTAAAGGAGAACTTTTCCCGCCCGTCTATGCATGCGGTAAATTTAAGCGCAAGCCCTTCCAGAAAAGGCGCGTTGCTGCGCGCCTCAAACGCGCAGGAGACCACCGCCCGGCCCCGCTTAAGCGCGCGCGTGGTGAAGTATACCGATTCGATGCGGTTTTCGCCCTCGTATTCCAATTTTACGCCGCGCCAGATGCCGGCCGAAAGGGTGCGCGGCATAATATCCCATCCGTAGCAGGAGGGCGCTTTACGCACGCGCAGCGATTCGTAATTGATATCCAGATGGCTGGAATACGCGTCGTAGCGCTGTTCCTTGGCGTACAGCATGGGCGAGCCGATCTCTACCGCCAGATGGTTTTCTCCCCGTTTTAAAAGATCCGTCACCTCAAAGCGGTGATCGATCAGCGCGTTTTCACTGCGGGCAAATTTTTGGCCGTTCAAATAATAGTCGGCAAAGCAATCCACACCCTCAAAGTGTAAAAAGGCACGTTCGCCCGCCTCCAGCGCCGGGGCGTCAAACGTGCGCTCATACCGCCAGCGGTAGTACTCGTAAGGCCTTAACAGTTTTACGTTGCACCCGAAAAATATATCGGGCAATTTGCCCGCGCGCATAAGGTCGATTTCCACATTGCCCGGCACCTGGGCCGGGACGCATTGCATTCCCTCGAGCCCGGCAGGGTTCGCCTGCTCATCAGCATAGTAAAGCGTATACGCACCGTTTAAAGAAAATACGCGCATTTCCGTTTACCCCTTTAAATCATTGTAGTAGTTTTTAAAGCCCCTCTCCAAGGGCTACGCCGCAAAACGGTCCGCAAGGCAGTTTTCTTCCTCCCCGGCAACGGCCGATTACGGTCTCCATGCAATATGTCTTTTCTTTTTGCGTATCATTATATCACGTGCCGGCTCGATAATAAATAGATAAATCGGTCAACTGATGAATAGGCAGCCATGTCCAGACGCCCCAAAATTAAAGGCGTTTCGCAGCTTCATCCATCAAAGTGGGCGTAACGTTTGGATAGGTCAATTCTTTCGGCAATTCGTCAAACATTTGAATTTCGGCCATTTCGCTTTCGGGCAGTGAAGCAATGGAGCGAACCCGCGCAAGAAA
>CAWVLE010000242.1:0-3259 GCA_963929805.1 uncultured Eubacteriales bacterium
AAAATTTACCAACGCAATAATAGCACAAAACAAATTGGGTGTCAACGCGCAGCGCGGGCAAAAGCGCCAATTCACTAATATGAATTAAATAATGCAAAATGTATTAATAAAAGAATTAAATTATGCAAATAGTAAATATGGAAACCCATATCGCGCAAAAATCAAATAAACCGCGCGCCAGGCAAAATCCTGCGCGCGTAGGCCGGAAAATTGATAAAATTATGAAAAAAGCACATAAAAACGGACAATAATCCCCAAAAGAGCATTGACAGGACTTGACAAGGGTGGTATTATAAATAATTGCACCAGTATGGGTAAAATGCCTGTTTGCGCCCCCGGCCAACCCGGCCGCGCGGCGCGAACCCCTCATCGAAATTTATTGTACACCCATCTGGGCAAAAGCGCAATAGGTAATTTATCAAAAAATTTACCTGTCTTTGCGTTCAGTGTGAAAGGCTGAACGCGGGGCGTGAATAAGCGCGCGGCCGCCGCGCGGGGCGTTGGAGCGACGATTGAAGGGGTGATTTGCTTCATGGAACAAATGGCACGCATTACGGGCGAGCACGAGGTTAAGATGGGCAAGCGCACACGTATGACCTTTGCGCGCATCGAGGAAACGCTGCCGGTACCCGACCTGATCGAGGTTCAGAAAAATTCCTATCAGCATTTTCTCAAAGAGGATTTGCGCGAGGTGCTCAGGGACGTGTCGCCGATTACCGACTATTCCGAGAGCCTGATTTTGGAGTTTGTGGATTACTCGCTGGACGACGCGCCCAAATATACGGTGGAAAAGTGCAAAGAGCGCGACGCGACCTACGCCGCGCCGCTTAAGGTTACCGTCCGGCTGACCAACACCGAAACCCACGAAATAAAAGAAAGCGAAGTGTTCATGGGCGATTTTCCGCTGATGACCGAGCACGGCACCTTCATCATAAACGGCGCCGAGCGCGTTATCGTCAGCCAGTTGGTCCGCTCGCCGGGCGTTTACTATGCCAAGACCATCGACAAATCGGGCAACAACCTGTTTGCCTGCACCATGATTCCCAACCGCGGCGCGTGGATTGAATACGAAACCGACTCAAACGGCGTAATCTACGCCCGCATCGACCGCGCACGCAAGCTGCCCATTACCGTGCTGCTGCGCGCGCTGGGCTTTGAGACCGACGCGCAGCTGATCGATATGCTGGGCGACGACGAGCATGTTTCGGCCACCATCGCGCGCGACGCCTCCTCCGAGGAGCGCGAGGGCCGGATAAAGACCCGCCGCGAACAGGCGCTTATTGAAATTTATAACAAGCTGCGCCCGGGCGAGCCGCCCTCCGTGGATTCGGCCACCAACCTGCTTCATTCGCTCTTTTTCGATCCCAAGCGGTACGACCTGGCCAAGGTGGGCCGCTACAAATACAACAAAAAACTGGCCATTGCCCGGCGCATCGCGGGCAAGATCGCCTCAAACGACATCGTACACCCGGCAACGGGCGAAATCCTGGTGGAAGCGGGCGCCATAATCTCCCGCGAAGAGGCGCTGGCCATTCAAAACGCGGGCGTCAACACGGTCGTGGTCAATGTGGAAAACCGCGACGTAAAGGTAATCGGCAATAACTTTGTGGATTTTTCCGCCTATATGAAGGACGCCGAGCCCGAACTGTTTGCCCAGTACGATGCGGAATTTGCGCCCATGCACGAGCGCGTGCACCTGCCCACTTTGCTCGAGGTAATCGCCAAGGTGCGCCAGGACGGCGTTCCCTTTAACCAGGCGCTGCGCGACAACATGAACCGCCTGATTCCCAAATACGTGCTGGTGGACGACATCGTATCTTCCGCCAGCTATCAGGTGGGCCTGTTCCACGGCGTGGGCGAGGTGGACGATATCGACCATCTGGGCAACCGCCGCCTGCGCAGCGTGGGCGAGCTTTTGCAAAACCAGATCCGCGTGGGCCTGTCGCGCCTGGAGCGCGTGGTAAAGGAGCGCATGGCCATCCAGGATCTGGACAAGGTGCGCCCGCAGGATTTGATCAACATCCGCCCGGTTTCGGCCGCGATCAAGGAGTTTTTCGGTTCCTCGCAGCTGAGCCAGTTTATGGATCAGCCCAACCCGCTGGCCGAGCTTACCCATAAGCGCCGCCTTTCGGCCCTGGGCCCGGGCGGCCTGAACCGCGACCGCGCCTCTTTCGCCGTGCGCGACGTTCACTATTCGCACTACGGGCGCATCTGCCCCATAGAGACGCCTGAAGGGCCCAACATCGGCCTGATCGGCTCGCTGGCCACCTACGCGCGCATCAACGAGTACGGCTTTATCGAGGCGCCCTACCGCCGCATCGACCGAGCCACCGGAAAGGTGACCGACGAGATCAGCTACATGACCGCCGACGAGGAAGACCAGTTCGTCATCGCGCAGGCGAACGAACCGCTTACCGAGGACGGGAAATTTGCGCGCGAGCGCGTGACCGTCCGCCGCCGCGAGGAGATCGTGGAGGTTGACAGAAGCCAGGTGGACTTTATCGACGTCAGCCCGCGCCAGCTGATTTCCGTCGCCACGGGTATGATCCCCTTCCTGGAAAACGACGACGCCAACCGCGCGCTGATGGGCTCCAACATGCAGCGCCAGGCCGTGCCGCTGCTGGTGCCCGAGGCGCCCATCGTGGGCACGGGCATTGAGTATAAAGCGGCCTGCGACTCGGGCGTGGTCACTTTGTCCAAACAGGACGGCGTGGTAAGCCGCGTGACCGCCGACGAGGTGATCATCCGCGACGAGCAGGGCGTGGAGCACGCCTACCACTTAAGCAAATTTGCCCGCTCCAACCAGGGCACCTGCATCAACCAGCATCCCATCGTCAAGGAAGGCGAGATCGTCAAAAAGCGCCAGGTAATCGCGGACGGCCCGTCAACCGACGGCGGCGAAATCGCGCTGGGCCGCAACGTGCTTATCGGCTTTATGACCTGGGAGGGCTATAACTACGAGGACGCCGTTCTAATCAGCGAAAAGCTGGTAAAGGACGACGTGTATACCTCGATCCATATCGAAGAATACGAATCCGAGGCCCGCGACACCAAGCTGGGGCCCGAGGAAATTACCCGCGACATCCCCGGCGTGGGCGAGGACGCGCTGCGCGATCTGGACGAGCGCGGCATCATCCGCATCGGCGCCGAGGTGCGCGCCAACGACATACTGGTGGGCAAGGTGACCCCCAAGGGCGAAACCGAGCTGACCGCCGAGGAGCGGCTGCTGCGCGCCATTTTCGGCGACAAGGCGCGCGAG
>CAWVLE010000243.1:0-4471 GCA_963929805.1 uncultured Eubacteriales bacterium
GCCTGCGCGTATTCCACCGGCGTGTATACCGTATCCATCACGCAGCGGTAAGTTTTTCCGTCCGTCCATATCATATGCTCGCCTACCTTGTACTGGTCATGCGCGCCGGTGGGCTGCACCCAGGGCAGCGCGGTTTCGGCGGTCGTTCCGTGATACGCGGCCCACAGCGCGGGCGTCGCCTCTGGCGTCCAGGCGGGGTTGAGCCCGCTGTCGTGCGCCTGCGCGCAGCGGTACAAATTGCCGTTATACCTGCGCACGTCGCCTGTGGAATAGCTTCCGGGCGTCCACTCGCGCGCCATGGCCATGCAGCTTATCGCCGTCTCGGGCGTGCCCGATATGGCCGCCATTCCCTTGTCCATCGCCGCGCGGATTTTTACCGCCTGATCGTACAATACGCCCATTACGCATCCCCTCCGTTTTCCGCCGCGCCGGTGTCCACGCCCAGCACGTCAAGCGCGGATAGTGCGTCGGTCAGCACGTCTTCCTGCGGCGGTTCGTAGCCGGGCAGGCGCGCGCCGTCCGGATCGTCGGTAAAATATTCGCCCGCGTCGCTGTCCGCGTAAGCGCGCGCGGGATACCCGTTAACCGTCCACGCCACATAACCGTCGCCCCAATATTCCGCCTGGTCAAATTCTTCCAGCCGCTCCGCCGCTTCGCCCGCCGCCTGCCTGTATTTATACACAACCATTTTAATATACCTCCTTGAGGCCAAGACTATCATTGCACAGACGACGCGGGGCGACATGGGAAAGCGCGAGTGGAGCATAAAAAATCGGGGCGCCGTTTGCGGCGTCCCGAAGGGGAAACGAATGGATTGATGGATGGTTATTCGGCTTCGACGGCCTGTATGCGCATGGTCTGCATGCCGTCTTCCCCGGTTTCAAAAAGCGCGGTCATGCCTTGAAGCGCGTATTGGCCGTCCTGCATCAGTTGGGCCACGACCTCTATACTATCGGCCATGCTGATTGAGGAATCGGCCGCCATCAGCACCGTGGCGCAGGGGATCTTCATGCTCTGGCTGCCTGTGACCACGATCTGGCTGATATCGTTGCCCACCAGCTGGCAAATCAGCGTCACGTCCTGGCTCATGCGCAGCGTGGCCGATCCATTTGCCACGGTAAGGCCGCTCAGGTCATAGCTGACCAGCCGCCCGTTTACATCGGACAGACATTTTTCAAAATCGGACAGCGGCATCAGCGTCAACGGCTTGGGCAGGGCGTCCTGGGATAAAATCGCCTGTTGGGTGGCGTCGTCGGCTATACCGGTGGACTCCAGCGCGTTGACCGCCTGAAAGCTCAGCACGGCGTTTTCGGTATTCTTGCCAAAGATGCCGTCCGCCTTGCCCGAAAGGTAGCCCAGCTCGATCAATCGCGTCTGGATCGCCGTCACCTCGTCGCCGCGGTCGCCGTTTTGAAGGGACTGCGCGCCGGCCACGCCCGTGAAAAGCAGCGCCACGACCAGCGCGGCTAACAGGGCCATAGTAAGCTTTTTCATGGTAACATCCTCTCGCTTTCACAATTATTCGCTTCGGCTTAGACGTATGCCGCGGCGTAAAAGTTGTATATCCGTGTCCGGACGGGATGACGGGCCCCGCGCTTACGGCAGGAAGGCAAATTTTAAAAACGCCTGAATGTGCCTGTCCCAGTAGTCCCATGTGTGCGCGCCCGGATCTTCCACGTACACGTAATTAAACGGATTGCCCGGCAGGTTCTGGAAAAAGTCGCGCGTGGTGCGCGCGTTCTCCAGCAAAAAGTCCTGCCGCCCGCAGGCGTGATATATGCGCGGCGCGTGGCTGCCCTCGTCCAGTATGCGCGTAGCCAGAGAAAGCACGCTGTCCATTTCCAGGCTGGGGTCGGCGTTTTCGCCGTAGGCGTTAATCATTCGCTTCATATAGGCCGGGTCGCCCGTGCGGTTTTGCTGGAAATTGCTGGCGCCCGCCGACAGGCAGCCGATTACCGAAAAGCGCTCGTTTTCACTCAGCCCGATTTTCAGCGCGCCCGCGCCGCCCATGGAAAGCCCCGCGATAAAGTTGTCCTCGCGCGCGTCGGAAAGCGGGAAAAACGTGCGCATGCGGCTGGGCAGCTCGCGCGCGATATAGGTGTAAAAATTTAGGCCGTGCGCCATGTCGCAATAGCGGCTCAGCTGCGCGTCGGGCATGACCACGCACAGGTCGTACTGCGCGGCATAGCGCTCTATGGAGGTGCGGCGCATCCACGCGGTGTGGTCGTCGGAGGCGCCGTGCAGCAAATAGAGCGTCTTGTGGCCGCGCGGCTGGGTGGGATTCTGGGGCATTACCACGCCGGCCGAGGTACACATGCCCAGCGTCTCGGAAAAAAACTGCGCCTGAATAAACGCCATTACGCTTTCCTCCCTTCAAGGGGCAGCCAGTTAATTACGTCCTGGATTTTCTGGTCCCAGTATTTCCACTGGTGGTCGCCCGGGGACTGCTCGTAGGTAAGGTCGTAGCCCAGCGCGCGCAGATGGTCGCGCATGGCTACGTTTTGCGTAAATAGAAAATCCTCCGTGCCGCACCAGATGTACACCCGGGGCAGCGCTTCGTCCAGCCGCACCAGCCGCTCCGCGCAGGCGAACAGGTCGTTAAACGATCCCTTTACCTGCTCCGCCGGGCCGAATATATCGCGCCAGAAACCGGCGTCGCGCCCGGAAGGCTGGTTGACCACCGCAACCGCGTCCAGCGCGCCCGACAGCGAAGCCGCGTGGCTGAACGTGTCGTTGGCGAGCAGGCCCACCTTTAACGCGCCGTAACCGCCCATGGAAAGCCCGGCTACAAACGTATCCTCGCGCCGGTTGGAAATCTGGGGGAACATGTTGCGGCATATCTTGGGCAATTCCTGTGAGATAAACGTAAAATAGTTAAATCCCCTGTACATGTCGGTATACCAGCCCAGGTGGGTGGTGGGCATGATTACGGCCAGCCCGGCTTCCGAGGCGTAACGCTCAATGGAGGTGCGCCGCTGCCAGATGGTGTGATCGTCGCTCATGCCATGCAAAAGATACAGCACCGGACATCTGCCCGATTCGGCGTTAGAGGCCATGCCGATCTGGCCGCGCGCCTGCTCGGGCAGAATCACGTCCATCTGGGTGCTCATGCCCAATACGTTGGAATAAAAGTCCACATGCATTAGCGCCATGTCTGATCCTCCCCAACGGGTAAATTTAAAAGGCGCCCTCCAAAGGCGCGGGGCGCCCTGATGATGGTTACATTATAACACGCCGCACGGCTACTGTGTAGACTTTTTCGAGAAAAACACCAGAGCCGCGCCCAGGGCGGCCAACAGCGCCGCCGCGATCACGCCCGAGCGGTTAAACGGGCTGAGCGTGGCAAAGGCGGTTTGAACGCCGCCTACGCCCAAACGCAGCTGGCAGGCGCACACCGCCGCGCACAGCGCCCCGCTAAGCAAGCGGCCGCCCAGCAAATCGAGCGCCCGGACGCCCGCCGCGCGCAGGCGCGAAAGATTTTGCGCGGCTACCGACAGCCCGCCGAATCCACAGAAAAAGGATAACAACACCAGCCGCGCGCCGCGCGGCAGGGCAAGGCCGGCGACCGCCGCGCATCCGCCCGCCGTTTCGGTCAATGCCAGTACGAACGGTTCGGCCGCGCCCAGCGGAACGACGCGGGTGAGGATTCTCGAAATGACCCCAAACAACACCATGTATACGCACACGTTTAGCAGGCTGGCCGCGGCGGCCGATACGCCCCCGCCGGCGGGTTGCCCCGCTTCCAGGGCCGGAACCGGGGTGTCCTGCCGCGCGAACGCGCGGCGCAGTATCAGCGCGCACAGCGCGGTGGCGATCAGCTGGGCGCGCAGCAGTATGACCCCGTCGCCCGGCGCGCCCAGCATGCCCGCGCCTACGGCCGACAGCAAAAAGGCGGGGCTCAATCCGCCGCACAGCACGGCCGCGCGCGTCAGGCTTGCGCGCGTAAATCCGCCGCGCGCGCTCAGGTTGGAAAGGGTAATCGCCCCGGCCGGACTGCCGGAAAGCATGCCGGCCACAATCGCGCCCGCCGCCTGGCCCGGGCAACCGGCGACCGCGCCCAGCGCCCGGCCGAACAGGCGGGCGTACAACCGCGCCGCGTCCTCGCAGGAGAGCGCGGGCAGCACCACGAAATAGGGCAGCATCGCGGGCGCGAACGAATTTGCCCACACGGCAAGCGCCTCGCGCGCCGCAATAAGCGCATCGGCCGGATAACAGATAAGCCCCAGTATCAGCGCCGCGCACGCGACGCGATATATCCTTGCGCGCATAGATATCGCCTCCCTTGCCTTTTATGCTTATTCGGCCGGGGACAAACGCTATGCGGCCTTTAACCACACGCGGTTCGTTCGCGTTAAAGCGGCGCGCAAAAAACCGCCGCGTTTAACGCGGCGGCGAGGATGTTGACAAAGTCAACATCCTGTGGGAGCGCTTAGAATGCCTGCAAGACAAGGAAGCGAACTTGCAAACAAGG
>CAWVLE010000244.1:0-4036 GCA_963929805.1 uncultured Eubacteriales bacterium
CCTGCCGGACGGCGTGCTCAAAAAGATTTACCGCGATAACGCGCTGCGGCTTATCCCGGGGCTTAGAAAACTGATCGGGAATTAAGCCGCCGTTCACGCATTATTCGCGCGCAGCAGAGCGGCCAACTGGGTCATCAGATCGCCGTATCCGTTCAGCGTAATGTTACCCACGTTTTCGCAGATGCGCTCAATGTATTCCAGTTCCTTAAGCTTATAAAGGGTTTTGTTTTCATCCATCAGCTTGGCTGTATTAAGCAGCGAGCGCGTGGAGGCAACCTCCTCCCGGCGCGTAATGACGTTGGCCTGGGCGCGCTTTTCAGCCACCAGCACGGTATTCATAATGTCGCGGATTTCGCCGGGCAAAATGATGTCCTTTACGCCGCAGTGGGTAATTTCCACAAAGAAATCCTTTTGCCTTTCCCGCAGGCGGTCGCATACAAACTGGGACAGCTGTTCCTTGTTTTCCAATATTTCGTCGATGCGGCGCCCGCCCACATAGTCGCGCAGCGCGAGCTGGGCGGCGACGTGAATTTGCGCCTCATAGTCGTCCACCTCGGTACTCACCCTGACGCAGTCGGTAATGCGGTAGTTCAGCACAAAGTTGATCCGCACCGTTACTTTGTCCTGGGTCAGGATCTCCTGGCCCGATATCTCCAGTTTGGTGAGCCGGGTATCCAGATAATCCACGTCCACCTGCGCGCCGCCGTTCCAGAAATAGTAAGTTCCGCTATCTAGTATACGAGATAACTTTCGATTAAAATAAAGCCGCGCTTTCTGACAGGGCGACACTTCTATTTTCGTATAAAAACGGTCGGGGATTTTGGAAAATACGTATTCCGGGATATCGCCGGACACCTCCGGCGAGGAAGTATCCGCCAAGATAAAATCGTGCTTGCCCCACGCGGCAAAAAAGGCGTATTGCCCGGCGGGCAGGGCTTCGGCAAATATCCCGTTTACAAAATGCAGCGCCAGCTGGGAATCGGCCACCTCCACGCGAACCGTCTGTTCGCGTACGTCCGGATTTTTAAGCAAAATTTCCAGCGGGGCGCGCGGCGACGCGAGCGCCTGGCCAAGATTTAATATCTCGATCACGCTGCCGCCAAAGGGATAATAGCGCCCGGGCAGAAGCAGCTTTACAAATCTGCCGTTTCTGAAGAGCAGGCCTCTTTGATTTTCGTTAATGATCTTTTTCATATGCAAAAACCTCCTGGGTTGGTATTGTTCGCGACGGATACCCATACGCGCGCCGCGGCGGCAACGTTGGGCGTCTGTGTGGAAAGGGCGCGAGGCCGTGGCCTGTGGCCCTTCGCGACGGGACGCGGTAGCCCGCTGACGGCAAGGCGGGGCGCGTATTGCCTCCGGCGGACGGTTGCCCGGCGGCCAGGGGCCGGATATCCGTTTCGGTGCGCCATTTAGGCAAGGCGCGGCCTGTCTGCATGCCCTGATGGCATTCCCAAAGCCGATTGGCAAAGCGTGTGTTGTGCGCTTTGGCAGGATTCGAACCTGCGAAATAGGGGATACACCCCGCCGCCTGAGGCGGCTGTGCTTTGCAAGCGCCGCGCGGCATACGCTTTGGAACCTCCTCGCGCACCGCCGTGAACCGAAACACGGGCTTAAGCGGCCTTGCAATTGGAAGTATAGCAAAAGCGGGCAGGCAAATCACGGAAAAAAAGTTGCGAACCGCTCATCGTGGTCCGCAACGCTTCTGCATAATCAACCTTTGCCGGATTAAGCCGGCGAAGGATTCCGGTTCCTGTATTCTGACGTGAGGGCCAAAGGAGAGCACGCGGATTACCAGCTCCGTTTCGTCGCTTTTATCGTAATAGACGGTAATGCGGTAGTGTTTATCCGAAAGCTGCCCGGCCTCTTTTTTAAAATGCGCAAAGCCCAGCAAAAAGCGTTCCAACGCCCTGCGCTCGTCGGTTAGCAGCGCCACAAAATACGCCTGGTCAAGCGCGGGCGGCGCTTTACCGCGCCCTGCCTCGCCGATGATTTCGCACTGCTCGATCCCGGCAACGTTTAAAATAGAGGCGAAGCGGCAATCGCCGATACGCACGCGAAATTTATCGTCCTTTTGCGAATACTCCATCTGTATCGGGTCGCAGGTAATCCGGCGGCGGCCGCCCTTCACGCTCTGGTATTCCACCTTAATTTTTTTATGCTGCCGTATGGCCTGCAGCACGGTTTTGAATACGGTGGCGTACCACTCGCTGTCAAAGGGGTCTCCGTCGGCATACCGGTCAAAGGCCACGTAGTCTTCGGGCAGATATAAAGGCTCCACGTCGCGCAGAAAATCAAAATTCAGGCCAAACAGGCGTATGCGCCGGTCGAGCGAGATGGACTTTAGCCAGCGCAGTTCAAGCGTGGTAAGCGGCATGGAGGGCGCGCGGCGTATGGGCGTGGTGTAATCCGGGCACAGCAACCGCCACCTGCCGCTTTTAAGGGCGGGCTCAATTTCCATGAAGCTTTCGCAAAAAGCCCGCCCGTCGATCGCCGCGCGCATGGTTTTGTCGTTTAGCGTTCCCTTTACGGCCAAATCCAGTATGGACGCGACCGCCGCGTAATAGCAGCCGTATATTTCGTGAAACAGCATTGCGCCTTACTCCTCTATTTCATACAGGCGGTACATGGCCTCCAAATCCCGCCTGAACTGATTTTCGACGGTGCGGTTTGAAAAGTTCAGCCCGGTCAGGCGGCCGGTAAAGGTGCGGATCCACGGAATCATTTCGGTTGTATCGTAAACGTCCGCCGAAAAGCGGAAGGTGGTTTCGTCCAGGCGCGTAACCTGGCCCTGCCGCTTTTCCCTGAGCAGCCGCCGGTAGATATATTCCTCGCCCGGCTCTATGCGCACGGTAAACTCCACGCGCTCGGTACGTGCGCAGTTGCCCAGCGCCACGCCCCACAGATGGGGCTTCACATTTTCCAACACGCGTTGGGCCTGCGCGTAATCCGGCGCGCGTTCCGCCCGCTTTGCGGCGCGCATATAGTCCAGGCGGTATGCCCGGATTTGCCCGTCGCGCGCGCAGGCCATAAGGTACTCGCGGCCGGTTTGCACGCTGAAGTACACTTTCAGGGGCGTAACCTTAACCGCCGCGCACGCGTGCGCACGCGGCGGCTCGTATGCAAATTCGAGCAGACGCTTTTCGCGAATGGATAAAAAGATTTCGTACAGGATTTCGCTGTCCAGCGCGCCTGTGATATAGTGATGCTTGAAGGCAAAATCGCTTTGGCAACCCAGCCGGTCCAGCAGAAAACTGCCGATTACGCCTAAGCCGCCCGCCTCCGAAAAAAAGCCGACGGCCTGCGCCCAGGGCGCGATATCCACATCCTCGCAGCGGGAATAAAACACCCGCTTGCCCTGCTTTTGCGCCCGAAACAGGCCCAGCGACACGTATTCGTTCAATTTTTTGCGCACGGTGGATTCGTCGTACGCCGTGCCGCCAAACCGGTTTAAATACCGCCCGTCAATGGCGTCGACGATCTCGCCCGCGGTAAAGCGCGCCTGCGGGTCGCATAGGATGTCCAGCAGGATAAAGTGAAGCGTGATATCCCCGTCGGTAAAGCTCTTCGCCCTGAACGCGTTATACAGCGGGTTGCCGCGCGCGCTTCTGGAATCGATCGATATAAATACGGTTTTGCCCTCCCGGGTCTGCCTGAAAGCCATATAATCGCCAAGATAGCTTTCGATTCTGCGCCGCTCGTCGTCGTAGGAGCGGCCGCTTTTGGCATCGTATTCGTCGCGGGTTTTAAAGCCGTATATGTAAAACTGTTTCATATAATTGCGAATCCGCTCAAAGTTTTTTATCAGCTGCGAATAGGCCACAGGCGTTCCCTCCTTGCCGGGCAAAAATTTAAGGCGCGGCGTCCGGCACCATTATAGCCCGTGCGCCGCGCGCTTTACAAGGGCGGGCAAGGGCCGTGCATACGCAAAAGCGCCCGCCATATAAACAAAAAACCAGCCGTTTCAGGCTGGTTTACTGGAGCTGATGACCGGATTTGAACCGGTGACCTCATCCTTACCAAGGATGCGCTCTAC
>CAWVLE010000245.1:0-5176 GCA_963929805.1 uncultured Eubacteriales bacterium
AGCGCCGCATCCGAAAAGGCCAGTTTTACCACCAGCCTTATTTGGGATGCAGAGAGTTTCCGGCCAATTTCCGCCTGTGCGAGGAAGAGATCTCGCATCCGCAGGAGCTGGCAGGGGAAAGAGACCTCGGGTGGATGCTTTACGATCTGGACTATTCCGATCCGGAGAACATTACCCCGCTCTTTTTCCGGGGGATCCTTCGCGACGGGGTGCTGGATGTGCCGGAGCGGAACGGAAGGGAGGTGCGGCGATGATCTTGCAGGCGCTGACCGAGTATTACCAGACGCTGCTGGAGCGGGGAGAAATTTCTGCGCCGGGCTGGGGAGAGGTAAAGGTATCCTATGCCTTGTGCATTGGGGAAAACGGGGCGCTGGAGCAGGCGATCTGTGTTAAAACGCAGAGGGCTCAAGGGAAAAAGACGGTGAGCGCGCCCCAGGCGATGAGGCTTCCGGCCCCGGCAAAGCGCGCCAGCGACGTAGCCGCCAATTTTCTGTGCGATAATTCCAGCTACTTTCTGGGCGCGGATAATAAAGAAAAACCCATGCGCACGCAAAAATGCTTCCAGGCATGCCGGGCGTTGCATGAAGAATTGCTCGACGGGATAGACGACCCTGCCGCCCGGGCAGTGCTGGCCTTTTTCCGTACCTGGCGGCCGGATCAGGCGGCCGAACATCCTGCCCTGTCCGAATATTGGGAAGAAATCGCGGCCGGCGTGAATTTGGTATTTCGCTACCGCGGTGAATTTGTGCATACGAATCCCGTGATTCAGCGCGCCTGGGACGCTTACTACCAGGCGTCGGAAAACGGCCCCGAAATGGTCTGTCTGGTGACCGGAAAACGGGGGCCGGTGGAGAATATCCACCCTTCCATTAAAAATGTGCCGGGCGCCCAACCCAGCGGCGCGGCACTGGTATCGTTTAACGCCCCGGCATTTTGCTCCTTTGGGAAAGAGCAAAACCTGAACGCGCCTACCAGCAAATACGCCGCCTTTGCCTATACCACCGCCCTTAACTATCTGCTTTCCGATCGGGAACACGTATATCGGATGGGCGACGCCACCGTGGTTTGCTGGGCCAGGGGCGGCGCGGACGCGTACCAGAATATGCTGGGCTGGGCCGTTTTTGGGCGGGAACCCGCCTATGCCCTGACGGATATGCAAGACGCGCTGAAAAAACTGTGCGAGGGAACCTGCGTAGAATTGGAACAGGAACGGTTGGATCCCAACATGGAGTTTTATGTATTGGCGCTTTCACCCAACGCGGCCCGGCTTTCCGTGCGGTTTTTTATGCGCAATACCTTTGGCGGGTTTTTATCAAACGCGCGGGCGCATCAGCAGCGGTTGGAGATTATAAAACCTGCCTACGACAAATTCGATACCATTGCGCTGTGGAAACTGCTGGATGAGACGGTAAACCAGAACAGCCGGGACAAGACCCCGTCGCCCAATATGGCCGGCGAGGTACTGCGCGCCATCCTTACCAACGCCCGCTATCCGGCCACGCTGCTTAACGGGGTAACGCTGCGCATCCGGGCGGAACGCGCCGTTACCCGCGGCCGGGCGGCCATCCTGAAGGCATATTACCTGAAAAATTTACACCACGACGTACCAAAGGAGGTTTTGACCGTGTCCCTTAACCCCGACAGCACCTGCGTACCCTATGTTTTAGGACGCCTGTTTTCCGTGCTGGAGGCCATTCAATCCGCCGCGAACCCGGGTATCAACGTCACCATTAAGGACAAATACTTTAACTCCGCTTCCGCTACGCCCGCAGTCGTGTTTCCGGTACTGGTGAATCTGGCGCAGAAACATCTCAAAAAGCTGGAGGACGGCCTGCGCATCTACTACGAAAAGCAGATGCTTGAACTGATGTCCAAACTGAGCGAACAATATCCCTCGCGCATGAGCCTTCCCCAGCAGGGTTGCTTCCAGCTGGGCTATTACCATCAAACCCAGGCCCGTTTTGAGAAAAAGGAGGAAAAGCAACATGTCTGAACCCATCAAAAACCGCTATGAGTTTGTAATTTTCTTCGACGTGGAGAACGGTAACCCCAACGGCGACCCCGACGCGGGCAACATGCCCCGGGTAGACCCGGAGACCGGCCTGGGCATCGTTACCGACGTATGCCTCAAGCGCAAAATACGCAACTATGTAGAAATGACGAAAGAGGACGCGACCGGCTACCGTATCTATGTAAAGGACGGCGTGCCCCTTAACCGAAGCGACAACGAAGCCTACGCCCAGTTGGACGTGACGGAGAAAAACGTAAAAGAAAAAAAGAAGGCCGATCCCGACCTGGACCGGAAGATTCGGGATTGGATGTGCAAAAACTTTTATGATATCCGCGCGTTCGGCGCGGTAATGACAACTTTTGTAAAAGCCGCGCTCAACTGCGGCCAGGTGCGCGGCCCCGTTCAGCTGGGTTTTGCCCGCAGCGTGGAAAGCGTGGTGCCGCAGGAGGTGACCATTACCCGTGTGGCGATTACGACGGAGGCCGACGCGGAAAAAAAGGATACGGAGATGGGGCGCAAATACGTCATACCCTACGGCCTGTACCGTTGCGAGGGCTACATTTCCGCCAATTTAGCCCGCAAGGTCACCGGTTTTTCCGAGGAAGATCTGGCTTTATTATGGGAAGCCATTCTGAACATGTTCGAGCATGACCGTTCCGCCGCCCGGGGAAAGATGGCGGTGCGTGAATTAATCGTATTTAAGCACGACAGCGAGTTGGGCTGCGCGCCCGCGTGGAAACTGTTTGAGACGGTAAAAGCTGCGCGCACAAATCCCGACGCAACCTTGCCGGCCCGTTCCTATCAGGATTATACCGTTACGGTGGATGAAACGGCCCTGCCGGCCGGCGTAACCTGTAAGCGCATGGGGTGACCTGCGGCGCGGAGGAGTTACTCCAAATTTCAGGGCTGCAACACTTTGCCTTCTGCCGCCGGCAGTGGGCGCTTATCCACATTGAACGGCAGTGGCGCGACAACCTGCGCACGGTGGAGGGCGAGCTTTTTCATCAGCACGCCCACGACGAACGCGCCCGGGAGCGTCGTGGCGACACCCTGATTTTGCGCGGGCTTGCCGTCGCGTCCGGCAGGCTGGGGGTATCCGGGAAATGCGACGTGGTGGAATTTCACGCCCATCCGGACGGCGTAAGCCTTTACGGAGAGGATGGACTGTGGATGCCATACCCCGTGGAGTACAAACGCGGCGAGCCCAAACCGCACGACGCCGACGCCCTGCAACTTTGCGCGCAGGCTATGTGTCTGGAGGAGATGCTCTGCTGCTCTATTGCGGAAGGCGCTCTGTTTTACGGTCAGACCCGGCGGCGGTGCATCGTCCCTTTTACGCAGGATTTGCGCGACCGGGTCGCGTCCATGCTGGAGGAGATGCGCACGCTCTACGCCAAAGGTCATACCCCCAGGGTTAAGCCCACAAAAGCCTGCAACGCCTGCTCACTAAAACAGATATGCCTGCCGGCGTTGATGCGCGGAAAGAGCGCCGGCGCGTATCTGCGCGACGCCTTGGAGGAATCGATATGAGGCAATTGCTTAATACGCTCTTTGTCACGTCGGAGGACGTATACCTGTCGCTGGACGGGGAAAATATAGTGGCCAGCCGGGGTAAGGAGACCGTCGCGCGCTATCCGCTTCATACGCTTTCCGGCGTCATTTCCTTCGCCTACCCAGGGGCTTCCCCGGCGCTAATGGGCGCCTGCGCCCAAAAGGAGGTTTCGCTTGCCTTTTGCGCGCCAAATGGAAAATTTCTGGCCAGAACTTGCGGGCAATCCAATGGCAATGTGCTCTTACGGCGCGCCCAATACCGCGCCGCGGATGACCCGGCGCGCAGCTGCCAAATCGCTCGCGCCATGGTAACCGGTAAGGCGTATAACGCCAGATGGAGCGTTGAACGCACGCGGCGCGACCATGGCCTGCGCGTGGACGCGGAACGCCTTTCGGCCGCGTCGGCGCAGTTAAAAGAACTTTTGCCTCAACTGGCTTCCATAACCGATCTGGACGGTTTGCGTGGGCTGGAAGGAAGCGCCGCCGCGGCATATTTTGGCGTGTTCGACCAGTTGATATTGGGCGACCGAACCGTATTTGCCTTCCAAACCCGTAACAGGAGACCGCCGCAGGACCCGGTAAACGCGTTGCTTTCCTTTGCTTACAGCCTGTTGGCGCACGATTGTGCCTCGGCGCTGGAAAGCGTAGGGCTGGATGCGTACGTGGGCTTTCTTCACCGGGACCGTCCCGGCCGCACCTCGCTCGCTCTGGACCTGATGGAAGAGATGCGGCCCTGCCTGGCCGACCGCTTTGTGCTTACGGCCATAAACAACCGGGTCTTTCCCGGTGCCGATTTTGTGCGTCGGGAAAGCGGCGGTATTTATCTGACCGCCGATGCCCGGCGCACGTTTTTGCGCCGATGGCAGGAACGAAAAAGGGAAGGCATTACGCATCCCTTTTTAGGAGAAAAGATATGCTGGGGACTGGTACCCTATCTACAGGCGCTGATGCTCGCCAGATATTTACGCGGCGACCTGGATGCGTACCCGCCCTTTTTATGGAAGTGAAATTGATATGCTGGTTTTAATTACTTACGACGTAAATACCCAGGATGCCGCCGGAAGAAAACGCTTGCGGCAGATCGCCAAACAGTGCGTAAACTATGGCCAGCGGGTGCAATGCTCTGTGTTTGAATGCCTGCTGGACCCCGCGCAATGCAAACTGCTTCAGGCAAGGCTGCTTTCCGTTATGGACCCGGAAAAAGATAGCCTGCGCTTTTACTATCTGGGGAGGCGATACGATAACCGAATTGAACATTTCGGATGCAAAACTTCTTATATGCCGGAAGATCCTTTGGTAATTTGAAGTGCGAAGCATAAGCAAACATGGCTTGCGCGGCAGGTTCGCACCCTGAATGCGGTCTCGGCCAGGTTAATTTGGCAAAAATACAGGGCATAAATCCACGTAATCAGCTGGATTTGGGATGAGTTTTATGCAATGCGCACGGAATTGGATGCACACTCATATGCGTTTATGCTGTCGCTCCCCGCACGGGGAGCGTGGATTGAAATGCTTACTTGCTACGAACAAGCGGGTGAAAATTCGTCGCTCCCCGCACGGGGAGCGTGGATTGAAATCCGGCTCAGTTAGCCTTAATACGCGCAAGCGGTGTCG
>CAWVLE010000246.1:0-3210 GCA_963929805.1 uncultured Eubacteriales bacterium
GAATTTCGCGCGGAGGATATATCGGGCATACGCGCCTGGGTGACAGACAACGCGGTGATCCGTTCGCTTAGCGGCACTTTTTTACGCCCGCAAACCTGGGAGATGACCGAGCAGTATCTGCGAAACCTGCTGGAGGGAAATGCGGGCGGTGTAAATTTTGTCATTGCGCAGCGCGACAGCCTGAAATACCTGGGGCAGACCAACCTGATGATGGTGGATACCACCGCCCGCAAGGCGGAACTGGCGATTGTGCTTTTGCGCGAGCACCAGCGCTGCGGCTACGCGCGCGAGGCGCTGGCGCTGCTGCTTAAATACGCCTTTGACGAGATGAACCTTAACCGGGTGTACCTTAAGGTGTACGAGGATAACGCGCGCGCCATTGCCCTGTACGAAGACATGGGCTTTGTGCATGAGGGCAGATTGCGCCAGGAAATGTACCGCGAGGGGCGGTATTGGGACATTGTATTGATGGGCTTGCTTCGCCCAGATTACTACGGCAAGCGGGGATTTGATGCGTGCGAAGCTGACGGATAGCGGCATTTTGGAGCGCAGGGATTACTCATGCCCATTTGTTTAATAAGATAAAAAGATTGTATAAAAATTTGCATGAAAACGTGCGCTTTGATGTATGAGATGGCGCGCGGGGTTGACAGTGTGCGCAAAAATGAATATACTTTATGACATAATGCCGGTTAGTCGCCGCGTATCCCGCGCGTGATATGGGGTTTCCCGCGCCGGCTCTTTTTCGATGCAGCACTATACTTATACTTATCCGTATACGTATGCGCCACGGGCGCGGTAGGAGAGGGCATTGAATATTATAATTGTAGGCGACGGCAAGGTGGGCTACGCGCTGGCCGAGTACCTGTCGCAGGAAGAACACGACGTTACCATTGTGGATAAAAATACCCAGGCGCTCGACAAGGCCAACGACACGCTGGACGTGATGTGCGTGCGCGGCAACGGCGCCAACGTGCGTACGCTGATGGAGGCGGGCGCGGGCGAGGCCGATATACTCATCGCCGTGACCGCCAGCGACGAGACCAATATGCTGTGCTGCCTGATGGCCAAACAGCTGGGCACGAAATACGCCATTTCGCGCATACGCGACCCGGAGTATACCGACAGCCTGCAGCTTTTACAAAAGGAAATGGGCATCGACCGGGTGATTAACCCCGAGCGGGGCGCGGCCTACGAAATATCCCGGCTGTTTCGCTATCCCTTCGCCGCCAACATTGAGACCTTTGCCCATGGCCGGGTGGAGATGGTGGAATTTCGTGTGGAGGAACACGACGGGATTGCCGGCATACCGCTTAGCAAATTACATAACCGTTTTCCCAAGGTGCTCTACTGCGCGGTGGAGCGCGGGCAGGAGGCCATTATACCGGGCGGCGATTTCTCGCTGAAGAACGGCGACCGGCTGCACGTGGCGGGCGATTTGATGTCCATTACCCAGTTTTTCCGGCGGTTGGGGCGCAACACCCAGCGGGTGCGCAGCGCCATGCTGATTGGCGGCGGCCACATTTCCTATTATCTGGCCAAAATTATCGAGGGCATGGGCATTGACCTGCGCATCATCGAAATAAACCGCGAAAAGTGCGCGCGGCTGAGCGAACAGCTTACCCACGTGGCCGTAATCCATGGCGACGGCACCGAGCAGGAGCTGCTCGAATCGGAAAACATGCGCGAAATGGACGCGCTGGTTTGCCTGACCGACCGCGACGAGGAAAACCTGATGACCGGGCTGTACGCGGTGCGCTCGGGCGTGGGCAAGGTAATCGTAAAGCTGAACCGGCTCAATTATCTGGAACTGATCGGCGACCTGGGTGTGGACAGCGTGATCAGCCCCAAGCGCACCACGGCAAACCACATACTGCGCCAGGTGCGCGCGCGCGCCTATTCGGAAGGCTCCGTGGTGGAAAAGGTGCACCGCATCGTGGGCGGTCAGGTAGAGGCGCTGGAGTTTACCGCCCTGAAGGGCGCGCGCTATCTGAACACGCCGCTTAGCAACCTGCGCATACGGCCGGGCGTGCTGGTGGCGGTGCTGGTGCGCAACCGCCATATCATTATCCCCTTTGGCGACGACCATATCGAGGCGGGCGACACGGTAATCGTCATGGCGCGCACGCGCACGATCATGGGCCTGGAGGACGCCTTGCAGGATTAAAATCGCAATAGCTTACGGGCGGTTTTCAGGGCCGCCCGTTTTAGACGCCTTAATAATTTAATTAAGTAAAGCGGGATGGGATTATACGATATGAACGCGAGACTGGTCTTTAACCTGTTGGGAAAGGTCATGCTGGTAGAGGGCGCGGTAATGCTGTTGCCGCTGGCGGTGGCGCTCATATACGGGGAAGGCGACGTGATGTGCTTTGTATACAGCCTGCTGCTGGTGTCGGCCGCGGGCGGCGCGCTTTCGCTGGTGCGGACCCGCAACGACAACCTGCGCCCGCGCGAGGGCTTTGCCACGGTGGCGCTTTGCTGGCTGGCGCTTTCGGCTTTCGGCGCGCTGCCCTTTGTGTTTGGCGGGTATATTCCGTCCTTTGTGGACGCTTTTTTTGAGACCGTTTCGGGCTTTACCACCACGGGCTCCACGATACTTACCGACGTGGAGGTACTGCCGCGCGGCATACTGTTCTGGCGCAGCCTGACCCACTGGGTGGGCGGCATGGGCGTGCTGGTGCTGTCGCTTGCGCTGGTGCCCCGTATGGGCGCGCGTTCGCTAAATCTTTTGCGCGCGGAATCGCCAGGCCCTTCACCAGGCAAACTGGTGCCGCGCATCGGAAATACCGCGCGCATTCTTTACCGGATATATATGGGCATTTCGGTGCTTCAGGTTATAGCGCTGCTTTTGTGCGGCATGGATCTGTTCGACGCGCTGATCCACATGTTCGGTTCGGCGGGCACGGGCGGTTTTTCCAATTACAACATGAGCATCGGCCATTACGCGAACCCGGCCATCGAGAACGTGACGGCGGTGTTTTTGCTGCTGTTCAGCCTGAACTTTTCGCTGTACTACTTTCTGCGGCACAGAAATTTCAGCGCGATCTGGAAAAGCGAGGAGTTTTGGACGTTTTTAGCCATCGTGGCGGCCAGCGTAGGGCTTATCGCGCTGAACATACGGCCCCAGTACGAAAATTATGCCGACGCGTTTCGCTACAGCTTTTTCAGCGTCAGCTCCATCATCAGCACAACCGGCTATGTGACGGC
>CAWVLE010000247.1:0-3610 GCA_963929805.1 uncultured Eubacteriales bacterium
CGTCCAGCACCAGCTGCGCGCCTTCCTCCACGCCCCTGGCGATCCAACCCTCTACAAATTCCTTGTGCGATTTGGTGGCCACCGGGCCCAGGTTGGTGGTTTTATCGTAGGCCGGGCCGATCTTCTGCCGGCCGCACAGGCGCACCAGTTCCGCCACCAGCTTATCGGCAATCGCCTCTTCGGCCACGACCACGGGCAGCGCCATGCAGCGCTCGCCCGCGCAGCCGAAAGCGCTGTTCATGATGCCGGCCGCCGTGCGGGTAAGGGGCGCGTCGCGCAATACGAGCGCGTGGTTCTTGGCCTCGCACAGCGCCTGAACGCGCTTGCCGTACTTGGCCGCCGTGGCGTATACGTGTTGACCGACCGAGGTAGAACCCACGAAGGTGATCGCTTTCACGTCGGGGTGGCTTAAGATGAGCTCAGCCTCGTTTCGCGAGCAGGGCACGATATTTAAAACGCCCTTGGGAAAGCCCGCTTCCTCATACAGCGCGGCAAAGCGCAGGCTGGTCATGGGGGTAGCGCTGGCCGGTTTGAGCACAAAGGTATTGCCGCACACGATGGCCAGGGGCGCCATCCAGCCCATGGGGATCATGGCTGGAAAATTCCAGGGCGAAATGCCCGCGCATACGCCCAGCGCCTCGCGGTAAAGCGTGGTGTCGTAGCCCGTGGAAGTATCCATCAGGCTGTCGCCCATCAAAAGCGAGGGCGCGCTGGCGGCCAGCTCGGTCATTTCCAGCGCCTTGCCCACGTCGCCGGCGGCCTCGTTCCAGGCCTTGCCGTTTTCGCGCGCGCAGATCATGGTCAGCTCGTCCATATCGCGCAAAATCAGCTCGCGCAGTTTGAGCATCAGGGCGGCGCGCTTGCGCACCGGCGTGTTTTTCCACGCGGGGAACGCGGCCTTGGCTGCGGCGATGGCGCTTTCCACTTCCGTGGCGGTGCAGCAGGGCACGCGGGCGATCAGTTCGCCGGTGGAAGGGTCGAACACCTGGTTAAAGCGCTCCGACCGGCTTTCAACATACGCGCCGCCGATATAGGGTTTGAGTACCGGACAATCATTCATGGCTTTATCTCCTTTATCCCCGGGCGATCATTTCGCCGTATTTTTCCTTTTCCGCGCGGATAAAATCCATCACCGCGCGCTCGGTAGGCATATCCTTTGAGCAGGCGTGGCTGGCCACCAGCATGGCCGCCGACGCGCTGCCAAACTCCAGGCAATCGATAATTTCGCGTCCGTCGAGCAGCGCGTGCAAAAACGCGCTGCCATATCCGTCGCCGCCGCCAAAGCTTTTAAGCGCCTGAACGGGGAACGGTTTTATGGTATAGCTGCCCTGGTTTGTATAGGCGGTGGAGCCCTGTTTTCCGTGCTTGATGATTACGATGCGCGCGCCCTTATCCAGCCAGTAGCGCGCCGAGGCCTGGTCGCTGCCGTCCAACCCGGTAAAGCGCTCGGTCAGGTCGAACTCCTCGCGCGAGCCCATGATGATTAGCGCCTTTTCGGCCGCCAACGAGTAATAGGCGGTAATCTCGTCTTTGCTTTTCCAGGTATAGCTGCGGTAGTCGATATCAAACACCACAGGCGTGCCGGTCTTTTGGGCCAGCGCGACGGCCTTTAGGCAGGCCTCGCGGCTGGGCGAGGCGCACAGCGCGGTGCCCGAAATCAAAAGCATTTTTGCCGAGGCGATATAATCCTCGTCCACATCCTGGGGGCACAGTTGCAAATCGGCCGCGCCCTCGCGGTACATCAGTATGCTGGACTGGTCGCGAGAGAGGATTTCGGTAAAGGTAAGCCCCAGCGATTCGCCGTTTACGCAGCGGCGCACGTGGCTGGTGTCGATGCCTTCGTTTTTAAAAAAGCCTTCCACGAAATCGCCGAACCGGTCGTCGGATATGCGCCCAATAAAGCCCACGCGCCTGCCCAGCCGCGCCATGCCCACCGCGATATTGGCGGGCGAGCCGCCCAGGTATTTTTTGTAGGTTTCCGATTCGGCCAGCGTTTTAAAATAGTCCACCGGATTAAAATCGATGGCGATGCGCCCCATCAACACGATATCCAGCGGCCTGTGCGCGTCAAAGTTCATCATGCGTCCGCCTCCTTTTGCTCGACACCAAACAGTTGAATGTAGCGGCATGCGAGCTGCTTAACCTCTTTGGCGACGCGCACGCCCATCTCATAGGCGTCCGGGCAACCCTGCGCCGCGCGCGCCGCGCACATCGCAACCGCGGTGGCGATATTAATCTTGCGCATGCCCGCCTGTATGCAGGCGCGATAGTCCGCGTCGGTCAGCCCCGTGCCCCCGTGCAGCACCAGCGGCGTATCTGTCCGCTCGCCCACCGCGCGCACGATATCCATGCGCAGCCGGGCCGGCTGCTTATACAAACCGTGCGCGTTTCCGATGGCGATGGCGAGCGCGTCCACGCCTGTTTCGCGCGCGAAAATCGCGGCGGTCTGCGGGTCGGTATAGCGCATGGCGATTTCGGAGCCGTCCTCGCCGCCGCCCACCACGCCGATCTCCCCTTCTGCGGCCGCGCCGCAGTTATGGGCCAAACCGGCCACCTCGCGCGTCCTTTCAATGTTCTGCTCAAGCGGCAGCCTGGATCCGTCAAACATGACCGAGGTAAAGCCCAAATCCAGCGCGGCGCGTATTACCCCAATGTCCGATGTATGATCCAGATGCACCGCCACGTCCACACGCGCGCGTTTCGCCGCGCCCAGCATAATCGGGCCGATCGCCTCCAGCGGCGCGGCGTGCATGCGCTGCTGCGCGATTTCCAGTATGACCGGCGTATCCATCTCCTCGGCCGCGCGCACCACGCCCAGCACGGTTTCCATGCTGCATACGTTAAACGCGCCTACCGCGCGCGACTGCGCGGCCGCCTGCGCAAGCAGCCGCTTCATATTGACCAGCGGCAAACCGCATCCCCCCTTTTAATTATTCAGCGATTCGGCCTGTCCGGCCACAATCAGCTTTCCCTGTTTATTGAGCGCGCGCCCGATCTCGTCCTCTACAGCGCGCTCGGTAACCACCGCGTCAAAATCGTCCGCCCGCGCGTAGGACATCAGCGCGCTTTTGCCAAATTTCTCGCTGTCGATCAGCAGCACCCGGCGCGCGCTGCGCTGCATGGCGCAGGTTTTGATCTCGTACTCCAGCGGCGACGAATTGGTTACGCCCTGCGCGGATATGGCCGTGGCGGCCATAAAGCAGGTGCGTATATTATAATTTTTCAAACAGCGCACCGCGTCCACGCCGGTAAGCGAGGCGGTTTTGCCCAGCAGCACGCCCGGAAGCGATATCACCGTCATGTTCTCGCAGCCCAGCGCCGCGGTCAGCGCATACACGTTGTGCGTAATTACCGTCAAATTGGACCGCGCGGCCAAAAACGGCACCATATGTACCGTGGTGGTTCCGGAATCGAGAAATATTATGTCGCCGTCCCGCACCATGGCGGCGGCGCGTTGGGCGATGGCCACTTTCTGTTCGCGACGCTCCATTGCGCGCACCTCAAATGCGGAAAGCGCGCTTACCCGGCGCGCGCACACGCCGCCGTACACCTTTTTAACCGTGCCATGCTCGATCAGTTGGGCGATATCGCGCCTGAGCGTGTTGAGCGA
>CAWVLE010000248.1:0-9689 GCA_963929805.1 uncultured Eubacteriales bacterium
GAACCCGATCAGCAACTTCGCCGCATCACCGCGCGCAACGGCGAACAGATGGCGCGCGTATTTTCTCAGCGCTGGATCCCGCTGGAAGAGGCGTATTTTCAGACGTGTTCGGTGCGGGAACAGGCGGACGTAGTTCTGCGCGCGCAAAGCGGCTTACCTGTCCTTTGACATCCATGCCTTTAAAAAATAATTGTGGGGGGGCGAGCATATGCAGTACTATTCCGACGCGCAACTTTTAATCCGGGATATGACCCCATCCGACGCGCGCGCGCTTTACGAAGCCGAAATCGCGCAGGGCTACAAGCTCACCGGCAACCGCTTTGAGACGCGCATCGCGGACAGCGCGGCGGGCAAATGCGTATCTCTGGTCGCGCAATATGAAAACCGCCCGGCCGGTTATGTAAACGTATATATCGATTCGCCCTGGGGGTCGTTTGGCAATTTGGGCTACTGCGAAATTATCGATTTTGGCGTGCTGGAAAAATACCGCAGGCTTGGGATCGGTACGCGTTTGATGGATGTAGCCGAGCAGATTGCCGGCAGCCATGCCGATACCGTCTATCTGGGCGTAGGTATGCACAGCGGTTATGGAAGCGCGCAGCGCATGTACGTCAAGCGCGGATACATACCCGACGGTAAGGGCGTATGGTATGATGAAAACGTCGCCCAGCCCTATCAGCCCTATAACAACGACGACAGTCTGATTTTATATTTAAGCAAGCGCCTGCGCTAAAGGCCCCTGCCGAAAAGCCAGGCCGCCCGTCGGGGAAAGCAACCCCGCGCGGCGGCCTGGCTTTATATATGCGCTCCGAAAAGGCGCATACGCAATATTGCATTGCCTAAAGCCCAATCAACCGATCAGTTCCAGCACCACGTCTACCTCGTGCGTGGTCGGGTTTTCAAGCAAAAAGCCGGTCACGGTATCGTAGCATCGGTAAAGCGTGAGGCTCACCGATTCGCCCACGTTGAATCGGTCGATCTCGGCGATAAGTTCGTCGGTGGTCTTTATGCGCTGGCCGTTGATATGGGTGATGATGTCGTACAGCTTTACGCCCGCCTTTTCGGCCGGGCTGCCGGACTCCAGCGAAAGCACCTGCGCGCCGGCGGGCGGGTAATTTTTGAGCGGCTCGTTGGGGCCGTCAAAGTTGACCACACTTACGCCCAGCCGCGGGCGCAGCACCTTGCCCTGGCTGATCAGCTGCTCGATGATGGGCTTTGCGGTGTTTACCGGTATGGCGAAGCCCAGTCCTTCGTAAATGGTGGTATAATCGTAGGTGATTTTCAGCGTGGGGATGCCGATCAGTTCGCCCTGCGCGTTGAGCAGCGCGCCGCCGCTGTTGCCGGTGTTGATGGCCGCGTCGGTCTGGATGACGCTGACGGAACGCGTAAAATTATTGGCGTTTAAATCGGTGCGGTCCAGCGCCGAAATAATGCCCGCGGTAACGGTGCCAAACAAGACGCCTGAGGAATCGCCCGGGTTGCCGATGGCGATGGCCAGTTCGCCGATTTGCAGCGCGTCCGAATCGCCCAGCGGCACGGGCTGCGCGTCGATAGGTTCCAGCGCGCGCAACACGGCCAGGTCGGTGCCGTCGTCATAGCCCATGATTTCGGCGCCCATGCGCTCGCCGGACAGCGTCTCTATTTCCACCGCGTCGGCCTGTTCGATGACGTGATAATTGGTGACGATATACCCGCGCTCGTCGATATACACGCCCGAGCCGTAGCCCTGTTCCTGCCTGGTAACGCCGGTTTGCCTGGACCACATTTCGGCGATATTGATTACCTGAACCACTGCGGGACGCACGCGTTCGGCGATGGCGGGCACCGGGTTGTCCGACGAATAGACGGCTGAATAGGGCGTGGCCTGCCCCTCTTCCGCCGCCGCCGTACGCGCAAGATAAGCGCCGGTCAGGCCGCCAATCAGCGCGAAGCACAGCACCGATGCCATAAATTTGGCATAGCGCTTTTTTGCGCCGCGGGTAAAGGTCAAATTGTGTCTCATATGATATACGCACCTCGCATCGTTTAATTTGTTCCGGGCGGCAGCCGTGCGCCCCTGGCGGTATCTATTGGGGCAATTCAGCGGGGGCCATATCCAGCGTAAAGACAAAGCTTGTGCCGTTCATGCCCGACGACGCCTTGATTTTCTGGCCGTGCTGTTCCAGAATGCGCTTGACGATCGACAAGCCCAGTCCTGTGCCCATACCGGAAGTATGCGCTTTATCGGCCTTGTAAAAACGGTCAAAGATGAAGGGTAAATCTTCCGGCGAAATTGCGGGGCCGCTGTTTTTGACGGTAACATAGCAAAGCGCGTCCACCGTCAGCGTTTCCACCTCCAGCGTGCCGCTTTCGTTTACAAACTTGACCGCGTTGTCCACCAGATTGGTCACCACCTGGCGTATGCGGTCCGCGTCGGCGTTTACAAAGCATTGCTTGTCGTGGAAATTGATCTCCACGTCGATATGCTTTTCCTCAAGGCGCTGCTCAAATTTGAGCATTTCCACCACGATCAATTCGTTTACGTCGAAACGCGAAATGCTAAGCGGGAACTTGCCCGATTCAAAGCGGGACAAATCCAGCAATTCGCTTACCAGCTTGCTCAGCCGGCCGGTTTCGCTTTTAACCACCTCCAGATAGCGTTTTTGCTCCTCCGGCGCGATGGTGCCGTCCAGCATGCCCTCCACATACCCGCCGATGCAGGTAAGCGGCGAGCGCAGTTCGTGCGATACGCTGGCGACGAAACTCCTGCGCGAGGATTCCAGGTTGTCCAGATCGGCGGCCATTTGATTAAACGAGCGGCCCAGTTGCGCCAATTCGTCGTCGCCGCGGATATCCACCCGCCTTTCAAAATTGCCCGCGGCAAACTGCGTAACCGCCTGATTGATCTGTTGCAGGGGCGCGGCCTGGCGGCGCGATATGGCGTAGGCCAGCGCGGTGCCGGTAAGCAGCGCGACGGCGGCCGCGATCGCGCTGTTTCGGATCATGTCGCTGTAATCCACCTGCAATTGGTCGATGGATATGTGCAAAAGCACCGCGCCGCGCACGCGCCCGTCGCCCGCGCGCCAGGGAACGCCCAGCGTAACCATGTTCGCGCCCAGCTCGGGTATCAGGCCCTGCACGCGTATTTCCTCGCCCGAAAGCACCCGGTAAATCTGGCGCAGCACTTCCGCGTCGTTTAGCTGCTCGGAGGTATAGTTTTGCCCGCCCAATACCAGCGCGTTGCCCGCGCCGCTGACCAGCCAGATGCCCGCGCCATAGGTTTGCTGTATTTCCTCAATTTTCCAGTTAAGCGTGGTATTAAGCGCGAAATCCGTGGAAAACAGCGAGAAAAAATCGCGCTGGCTGATCAACTGCGCCACCTCGCGCGCCTGTATCAGCACCTCGCCCTCCAACGCTTCGCGGCGCTCCTCGCGCACCATTACGATCATAAGCGCGCTGAGCACCGCCACGCTCAGTATCAGCGTGGCGGTAAACGCCCAGAACATCCGCCAGAACAGACGGCTTTTCACGCTTCATCCCACCTTAAATTTATAGCCCACGCCCCACACGGTTTTAATCGACCAGCCCAGTTCCTCGCATCCAACCAGCTTTTCGCGCAGGCGCTTTACGTGTACGTCCACCGTGCGCGAATCGCCAAAGAAGTCGTAGCCCCATACCTGCTCCAGCAGTTGTTCGCGCGTAAACACCGTGCCCGGATGGCTGGCCAGGAAATACAACAGTTCCAGTTCCTTGGGCGGCATTTCCAGCGTTTTGCCCTGAAACACCACGGTGTAATGGCTGATGTTTACGGTAAGCCCGGGAAACACCAGTTCCTTGTCCGTGGGCTCGGCGGGCTGATACCTGCGTATGACCGCCTTGATGCGCGCGACCAATTCCTTGGTGTCGAAAGGCTTTACGATATAGTCGTCGGCGCCCAGCTCAAGGCCCAGCACCTTGTCGAATGTTTCGTCCTTTGCCGTAAGCATGATAATGGGGATGTTGGAAACCTTGCGCACCTCGCGGCACACCTGCCATCCGTCCATGCCGGGCAGCATGATATCCAGCAAAATCAGATTGGGCGCGGAATTTTTGAACATGCGCAGCGCTTCGTCTCCGCTAAACGCCTGTTCCACCTCAAAGCCTTCCTTGGTAAGGTACAGTTTAACCAGATTGGAGATGTTCGGATCGTCGTCCACGAGCAAAATTTTTGTCTTGTTCACGCGCACACCCTCCAAATCCCGTTTGCGGGGCAGTTTTCAAGTTTTACCTGTTTTCCGTTTCAATCCGTTTCAAAAAAGCACTATTTCAACGTTACGACCGTTACGCCGTCCTCGCCCTCGCCATAGCGGCCCAGCCGGAATTCCTTTACGCTGGGATGGCGTTTAAGATGCGCCTGGATGCCGCTGCGCAATACGCCCGTGCCCTTTCCATGGATAATGTGGACCGATTTTAGCGACTGCATGACGCAGTTGTCCAGATAGTTATCCACCGTCATGATGGCCTCTTCCAAATTCATCCCCCGCACGTCGCATTCCAGCGAGGCCGGCCGGGGCGCGACGCTTACCTGGTTGCGCGCGGGTTTTTTGGGCGTTTCCTCCTTAACGCGCCGCATTTGCGAGATATGCACCTTCATCTTCATCACGCCCGCCTGCACGGTGGCCTCGCCCCGCACGTCGGGCGGGGAAACGACGGTGCCCTGCGTGCCCAGGTGAATCAGCTCCACGCTCTCGCCTACTTTCAGGTTTTTAGGCGGTTCGCTTACCCGGCTTACCGGCGTGGCCAGCGCCTCGGTCATTTCGTCCAGCGTGCCCTGCAATTTTCCGCGCAGCTGGTTAAGCTCGTGCTCGCGCAGCTGGCCGCCGTCCTTCGCGCGGTTTTTTTTCAACTGCGCGATAATTTCCTCGGATTCCTGCCGCGCGCGTTCGAGCAGCTTGCGGGCGTCCGCGCGCGCCTTTTTGAGCATTTCCTCGCGCTTGGATTCCACCTCCCGGCGCAGCTTCTCGGCCTCGTTTTGCAGGCGCTGGGTTTCCCTGTGCGCCTGTTCGGCCAATACGCGCTCCTTTTCGGCGATCTGGCGGTGGTATTCGGCGTTGGCGATTACGTCCTCAAAGCGGATCTGATCCTTGCTGAGGCGTTCGGAAGCCGCCTGGATCACGTCCTCGCTCAGGCCCAGCTTGCGCGAAATTTCAAAGGCGTTGGATTTGCCGGGCACGCCGATGGACAGCCGGTAGGTGGGCCGCAGGGTTTCCACGTCGAATTCCACCGAGGCGTTTTCCACCCCGGGCGTGCTGAGCGCGTAGGCCTTAAGCTCGCTGTAATGGGTGGTGGCCAGCGTGGTAACGCCCTGCGCCTTGAGCTTTTCCAGGATGGACATGGCCAGCGCCGCGCCCTCGATAGGATCGGTGCCCGCGCCCAGTTCGTCAAACAGCGCAAGCGATTTTCCGCTGACCCGGTCGAGTATGGATACGATGTTGGTCATATGCGCGGAGAAGGTGGACAGCGATTGTTCGATGGACTGCTCGTCGCCGATATCGGCGAACACCTCGTCGAATATGGCCAGCTCGGTGCCCAGCTGCGCGGGCACCTGCATGCCCGCCTGCGCCATAAGCGTAAACAGGCCCACCGTTTTAAGCGTAACCGTCTTGCCGCCGGTATTGGGGCCGGTAACCACCAGCGTAGTAAATTCGTCGCCCATCCACAGGTTGATGGGCACCACCTTGTCCGGATCGATCAGCGGGTGCCGGCCCGCGCGTATGTTGATGCGCCCCTTTGTATTTAATTTGGGCTCTACCGCGTGCATCTGACGGCACAGCGTTGCGCGCGCAAAGATCATATCCAGTTCGGCCAGAATGACCAGGTTATGCTCCAGCGCCTGGGCGCAGGGCGCCACCTGCGCGGTGAGCGCGGCCAGGATCCGCTCGATTTCGCGCTGTTCCCTGGCCATGTAGCTTTTCAGGTCGTTTCCGGCCTCCACCACGCTGGCCGGTTCGATAAACAGCGTAGCGCCGGTCGCCGACTGGTCATGGATCAGCCCGGGCACAAAAGCGCGGCATTCGGCCTTGACCGGAATGACGTAGCGCCCGTTGCGCATGGTGATGATGGTGTCCTGAAGGTATTTCTGGGTAGACGCGCCCCGTATGAAGGCGTTGAGCTTTTCGCGCACCCGGTCGTTAATCAGGCGTATATGCCGCCGGATGTCGTTAAGCTCCACGCTGGCGCGGTCGGCGATTTCGTCCTCGGACAAAATCGCGTTAAATATCTCGTCTTCCAGCGCGCGGTCGGTAAACAGGCCGCTGGCCAGGTTGCTTAAAAGCGGCGTGTTTTCCCGGTCCGTCACGATGGAGGAGCGCACCCCGCGCGAAGCGCGCAGCGTTTCAGCCACTTCCAAAAGCGCCTTGGGCGACAGCGTGCCCCCTACCGCGGCCACTTTGAGCGAGCTGCTGATATCGCCGTACCATACCATGGGCGAAGCGCCCGCATAGGTCATGATTACGCCGGCTTCCTCAGTCTGGCGCTGGTACATTTCCACCGTAGCGGGGTCGCTGGAAGGCTCCAGCAAAAGCGCGCGCGCGCGGCCCAGCTCCGCCGCGGTTAACTCCGCCATCTGTTCGCGTATTTTTGTAAATTCCAATACCCGCAAATTTCTTTGCTGCATTGCGCTATTCCACCCCTCTGAAATAGTGGCCGTTGGTCGCGTCCATACGCTCAAGCGCGGCCCAGCCGGTATTGTGGGTAAAGTCCTCGCCGCGCGCGGCCGCGCGATAGACCGATATCAACGGATCCAGCCGCGCCAAATCCTCGAACTCCAGCAGCATGCGCCACACGCGCGCGTCCGGCAGCGCGGCGGCATGCTTAAGCGGCATAAGCGGCACCGAATTGAGCAGCCGCACCACGCAGCCCGTTCCGGTTTTAAGCCTGCGCAGCGCGAAAGACTTGCCCCGCCGGTCGATGAGCGCGTATCCGTCCAACCGCTCCTGTTCGGGCAGTTGGTCGCACCGGTTGCAGCGGCTATGGGCGCAGGCGGCCGCGCGCGCGCTCAGCGGGCAATGGCGCAACTGCATAAGCGGAATCCGCCCGTACACAATCAGGTGCTTATCCCCCTCCAGCGCGTCGATTTCCCGCGCGGTCAGCTCAACCGAAGGCGTAAACGCGCGCACGCCCCATTCGCCCAGCGTTTCCAGCGCGCGCGTATTGGTCAGGTTCATGGTAAAATCGGCCACGTTTTCGCCCGGCCATTCGTAGGCCAGCTGCCCGATGTTGCCCAGATACGTGCGCCTGATCCGGCCGGCGTTCTGCCGCGCCCAGCGGTTTAGGTTTTGAAGGTCCTCGCCGCGCGCGACTGGGCCCAGCGCAAGCGAAAAGCAGGTCTGTCTCGCGTCCTCTATCGCCCGTTCCAACCCTTCAGGCGTAATATCGGCCGGGGCAAAGCAGGCTTCATCCGCGCCCAGAAACAGCGAGCGCTGTAAAATCAAAAAACTATTCGATTGCGCGCACAGTCTTGCAGGCGCCGGTAAGGCGCGCTGCGCACGCGGCGCAAGCGGCTCCAGGGGATTGATCTGCGTAGGGCACACGCGCCCCTCTTCCGCGCGAATCTGGCCCAGGCTTTCCAACGTCTGACGGCGCAGCGCGTTAAGCGCGGCGGCAGAAATAAAGGCGTTATCGTCAATCTGGGCGCGCCAATCGGAAATATGATAAGGCGTGCCTCCGGTTTTCTCCAGTTGCGCAAGCGCGCGTTCGCGTCCAATGGGGCGTCCCTGCGCGGCCTCGACGGTTTCGCCGCTGCTGGCTGCGGTATGCTTGCCGTCCGACAGGCGCAGATAGGCCCTGCGTCCCACCCTAAGCTGCACGTCCCCGATGAGCGCAATGCCGGATTTCTCCGGCCGGGCAAGCGCTTCGCGTTCGGCGCGCAGCGCCTCCTCGTCGCTTCGGGGGGCAAAGCTGCTTTTGGGCGCGCACATGATGTCCGCGTCCGGCGTTTCGGGCCCGTAGCCGGCGGTAAAACCGTCGCGGTTAAAGGCCGCGCGCAGCCGGCCAACGGCGTATTCACCGGCGGTCACATCGCCGCGCGCTTCCAGTTCGTCCAGCGCGCGCCGGTATACGCCGGTTACGATGGATACGTATTCCGCCCGCTTTAGCCGCCCTTCAATTTTGAGGCTGGCCACGCCCGCCCGTTCAAGCGCGGGCAATTGCGCCAGGCGCATCAAGTCGCGCGGGGAAAGCAGGTTGCCGCGCGCCGCCTCGCCATGCGGCCCTACCAGCGCGTAATCCAGCCGGCAGGGCTGGGCGCACAGGCCGCGGTTGCCGCTGCGGCCGCCGATCATGCTGGATAGCAGGCACTGGCCGGAACAGCTGACGCACAGCGCGCCGTGGACGAATACCTCTATTTGCACGCCTTCGCGCGCGCAGGCTTCGATTTCCTCCATATGCATTTCGCGCGCAAGCACCACGCGCGAAAAGCCCATGCGGCGCGCGACGGCCACGCCCTGCGGGTTGTGCACGGCCATTTGCGTGCTGGCGTGCAGCGGCAATCCGGGCAGCATATGCCTAAGCGCCGCGGCCACGCCCCAATCCTGCACGATGGCCGCGTCCACGCCGGCCCGCGCCATCTGCTTAGCCAGCGCTTCCAGCTGGCCAAACTCGACGTCCTTGAGCAGGGTATTTACCGTTATGTGCACCTTGCGGCCGCGCTCGTGACAGTAATCGGCGGCAAAACGCAATCCGTCCGCGTCAAAATTGGCCGCGTTTTTACGCGCGCTCAGCGCCTGGCCGCCCAGATATACCGCGTCCGCCCCCGCGCGCACGGCGGCGATCAACGCGTCGCGGTCGCCGGCGGGAGATAGCAATTCCATTTTCATTTTTTATTTGCCCCGTTCGCGTTCCAGTCGTTCTATTTCCGCGGTAAGGCTTTGTATTTTTTCGCGCGCCAGGCCCAGTTCGCGCCTGAGCCGGTTGTTTTCGTCGTGGGCCTTTAGCATATCGTCGGCCACGTTCAGCGCGGTAAGCACCGACAGCTGGTTGCTGGGCAGGCGCGTGGCCAGCGAAAGCTCGTTCATTTTTCTATCCACATAGTTGGCGACGCGCTGCACGTATTCCTCCGAATCATAGCTCGTCATGTTATATTCTTTACCCGCAATTTTTACGGTCGTGCGGATCTTCTCCACATCGCGACACCTCCCGCGTTTAGCGCATAATATACCAATTATCATTATAGCATGCGCATTTATGCCGCGCAAGAATTTGACAAGCGCAACCTCCATCCACGCGCAAAAAAATGCCCGTCCGCGCAGGGCGGGACGGGCGCATGGCGGCCTCTTTAGCGCATGGCCTTTTTGCCAAACAGCGCCGCGGCCGCAAATAGCGCCGCGCCAAACAGCGCCGCCGCGCAGGGCAAAAAGGGGACAAGCGAAAGCGGATCTGTTGCGCCCGCCGAGGCGAACCGGTCCAGATAGCAGGACACGAGATACCCGCTATAGCAATAGGGATAAACAATGTAGGCGGGCGTATTGGCCACCAACACGCCGGGAATGACCAGAACCAGATTGAGCCCTACGCTCAGCGCGCTGTTTTCAAACAACACGCAAACCGCCCAAATGAGCGCCAGGCAGGGCAGCATGCTAACGAAGAGGCCCGCGCACCACGCCGCGAGAAGCGCGGCGGGCAGCGCTTCCCGAACGCCCATCGAGTGGGCCGCAATCGGACCGGCGACTGAA
>CAWVLE010000249.1:0-6295 GCA_963929805.1 uncultured Eubacteriales bacterium
CCCGCTTGCAAGCGCGCTTGTTTTTTTCGCCACTCTACGCGCGCTTTGCCGCGTTAACCGGCCCGGCCCGTTGCCGCGCGCGCGCAATAGCTTTGGCAAAGCGCTTCAAACCGCCGCGCAAGCTCGCCGGCCGAAAGGCCGGCCGTATCCAATTCAAAAAGCGCGCCGTCTAAATCCAAATAGCTTTCGCCCAGCGCGTCAAAGGCCTGGGTATAGGCGTAGGCGGTGGCGTCTTTGCCCTCAATTTTGCACGCGCTCGGGCTTGACCCCTGCGCCGCGCCGGCGGCCGATTGTCCTTTACACGAGAAAAGCGGCTCGGTTTGTATAAGCCCGTCGCGGAAACAGAAGCGCCATATGGATTGTTCGCCGTCCAAGGTTGCGCCGCTGAGCAGCGCCACGCGCGCGCCGCTTGCGGCTTCCGTCGCCGGGCGCAGCCGCGCCCAGGCGTCGCCCAGGGCGGCGTGTCCCGCTTCCGGATAGGAAAAATCGCGCTCCAGGCGCGCGTTGCCGTCATACGCGTACACAAAGCCGCGCAGCCCGGTTGCCGCGATGTCCTCGCAGCGGTAAGGCTGGCCGGTGTAGGCCACAAGTTCAGGCGTCCCGTTTCCGTCCAGGTCGCACAGCGCCAGCCGCTGCCACTGGGCCGCCGCGGCGGCGTTTTGCGCAAGGTAGGCTTGATAGCACGCCGCCCATTGCGCCTCCTGCGGCGCGCCGCCCGCGCGCATAAGGATAAACCGTCCCGCGGTGGCGCTCGCGTTTGCGTCGATTAAGCCGGCCCGCAAGCCCAACTGCGTGGAAGAAAAGCCCAGCGCCAGCGCCTGATTTTCCCCGGAAAAGGGATGAATGGTGTATGCGCCGCTTGAAAGCGGCTCGATACGCCACAGCCGGCTCTCGCCGGACGCGCCGCTTACAAGGCGCGGCTGCTCCTCGCCGCCGTAAAGCGCATGGCACACATAGCGCCCGTCCATGGCGCGTATTTCGTAAGCGTCCTCCTGCGCCGGGATCAGGGAAAAACAGGCGCCCGATTCCAGGCCGGACAGCGCGAGAACGCCCGCCGCGTTAAGCGACAGCGCGCGGTCGGAATGGCGGGCCAGCGCCAGCACGTATACGCCCGGGCCGGGCGCGCCCGCTCGCGCCGTTACGGTTACGCGCATGGAGGCCCACGCCCCGCCCAGCGCGCGCGCCGTTATGACGGCCGTGCCCGCGCTGCGCGCGCGCACATAGCCCGCCGCGTTCACCGTGGCCACAAACGAATTGGAGGAATACCACGTAAGCGCCTGGTTGGGCGCCTCGACGGGCGAAACTTGCGCGGACAGCGCGACCCCTTCGCCTACCTGCAACGCGCATTCGTCCTGGCTAAGCGCGATGGATGAAACCAGCTCCGCGTGAACCACGCGCAACAGTACCGAGCCGCGTTTGCCGTTTGCCGACGTGCAGGTGATGCGCGCGCTGCCCCGCTTGAGCGCGACCGCCTGCCCGCTGTTTGCATCCACCTTGACTACCGACGGATCCGAGCTGGTCCATTTAAGCGTGCCGCGCGCCGCATCGGGGTAAAGCGTGGCCTTGAGCGTCATGACCTGGCCCTTTTTCAGCGTGCGCGATTGCGCGCTTACGCGTACGCGCGTTACCGCCGGCCGGGGCACGTTTACGGTGCATTGCGTGCTGGCGCCGTTGGCCAGCGTCGCGGTGATTATGGCCGTACCGTAGCCGGTCGCCGTCACCTGGCCGCTTTCATCCACAGTCGCGATATCCGGATCGCTGGTGGAAAAGCGCGCGCTCAGCTGCTGCGCAATCGCCGTCGCCGGCTTTACCACCGCGCTAAGTTGCGCGTTCCGGTCAAGGCGCAATTTAAGCGAAGTGCGGTTAAGCGATAAGGAGGTGAGCGCGCTGAAATCCTCGTAAAGCCGCGCGAGCGATTCAAACTCCGCGCCCAGCGTCTGCGCGTCCAGCTTGCCGCGCAGGCGTTTAAGCGGCAAAGTTTCGCCCACCTGACTCAGCTTTTTTGTAAAATTGTTCCACTTCACGTCGTAATAGTGCTCGCTTACCTGGCTTCCGTTGACGTAAAACTGCTTGCCGCCCGCGCGATAGCGCCTGGTAAAGCGGTTGACGGCCTTTAGCTGCCCGTCGCGGTAGCTGACCACGCAGTATCGAATCTGCCGCTGGCCCGCCTGGCCGGACTGGCCCTTCATGGTCATCAGGTAATGGTAATTACTCCCCACGCGCTTTATGTTCATGCGCACGGCGCTTAGCCGGAAGCCCAGAGGATAGCTGCCCAGCACGGTTACCCGGCCGTCGCTGATGGTCGATACCTGGGCGCGGGTTTCGCCGGTAACGCCGTCCGTTATCCCGTGCAAAAGCTCGGGCGTGCCGTCAAAATCCAGATCGGCCAGCAACAGCATTTCGCACACGGCCTTTTCGTCCGCCGTAATGGCGGCGGATAAATATTGCGCGTACAGCGCGCGCCAGCTTTCATCCTCCGCGGCAAGCGCGGCCGCGCCGCACAGCAGCGCCAACACACATATGATTAGGCAGATCCATATTTTTTTTGCCAACTGCTTCATTTGTCACTCCAAAATCGGGATTATCTGACATGACTAAACAATGCCTTTACATATTTATATCATACAACAAAACGCGCAAATATGCTATGCCAAAATAAAAGAAAAATGCCGCGCGTGCGGGTAGATTACGCTATGTTAATTCTATATTGAATGAATTGACATTGTCATTTTAGCATAGTAATATATTAACTTGATAAATGACACAAAGGAGCGCCTGTTATGAAAAAAATCATGGTCTGGATACTTGCGGCAATGTTGGCGATTGCGCCCTGCGCTTTGGCCGAAGAGGATCAAGCCCTGTCAATCGATTGGAACCAGCGCTACACCTATGCGCAGCTGGAGGGCCAGCTAAGCGACATCAACGCGGCGTATCCCGATATTACCAAACTTTATCCCATTGGCTACAGCTGGCAGGAACGCGCCCTGTGGTGCATGGAAATTACCAACCCGGAAATTGCCTCGGAAGATAAAACCGGCATCGCGGTATTTGCCAACATCCACGGCGGCGAACGGGAATCCGCCACGTGCGCGATGTACTTTGCCTGGTGGCTCACCCAGAATAATCAGGCCGATTCGGTTAAGGAGATTTTGGACAAATACACTGTCTACGTAATCCCGGTCATCAATCCGGACGGATACGAGCAGTCCTTTGTCTACAACACGCGCCAGAACATGCGCCCCAAGGATAGCAACGGCGACGGCACGCCCTTCTCCGATCCCTACACCGACGTGGACGGCGACGGATACATCGCCACGCTGTACAGGGGCACCGCCGACGCCCAGCCCGATCCCCGCCAGAGCGCCGCGTTCGGCATGGAAAGCCCGGATTGGGACGGCAACGGCATCCTGGGCGACGACCCCCGCAACAGCGGCATAGACCTTAACCGCACCTTCAGCTATCAGTGGAACCGCTTCGACGTGGAAACCGTGGACAGCGAATCGGGCGTCATCGGCTCGAATTCCTGGAGCCGCGCGGGCTCCGACGCGGCCAGCGAGCCCGAAGTTCAGGCCGTTGAGAACTTCCTCAAAAATCACGACATCGACGCGCTGGCCACGCTGCACACCGGCATTCAGTGCGTGCTGTACCCCTGGTGCTACCGCCCCTACGACGAGTCCGTGGATTCGGACGACATCCTCTACATGAAGGACGTCGCCGCCCAGATGGCCGAGGCCTATCAGGAAACCACCGGGCGCGGCTTCTACAGCAAATCCTCTTACGAGGATTATCCCACCTCCGCCGAGCTGATCGATTACGCCTATGGCCGGCTGAACATCAAGGCCTATACCATCGAGGTATACTCCGGCGGCAAATCCGAAAGCGGCGACATTTCCGAATGCATGTGGGAAAACGAACTGCCGGAAGCCAAGTGGGTGTTCTATTCTCAGGAAGAACTGACCCAGATGGGCTACGACGTAACCGCCATTACCGATAGCAACGGCGAACCTCTGGCCGAAGGCGAGGGGCTGTGGTTCTACACCTCCTCCACGGCGCAGATGGTGGACAAGGCGCCCGAAGATCAGGATATCATGGCCGAGGGCTGCAAAGACGCGCTGCTTGTGATGATTAACAGCGAGCCTTACGGCGAGGGCTATACCAAGGCCGAATACCTGAACTGGAATTAAGCGCAACGCAAATTAAGGCGCAAATTAAAGCCGGGAAGAAATTTTTCTTCCCGGCCTATTTTTTAAAATAGCGGATGTTTCGGCGGTTTTGATGTGGTTTTGCCGTCCGCGCGCAAAATGGCGGTTTACTCATCGCCGTCCTCAAATTCCGCGCCGCGCGCTTTGAAAAAGTCGTAATAGGCGCGCACGTGCTCTAGCTGCGTCCAGCGCTTAACCGATACGGGATCCGCGTCCATATCGTAGATGCGCGCGTAACGCATGGCCAGCAAAAAGGGGGAATGGGTGGAAATGATAAACTGACAGCCGAAAAAGCGGGCCGAATCTTCCAAAAACTTTGCCAGCTCAATCTGACGCGCGGGGGAAAGGCTGTTTTCCGGCTCGTCCAGCAAAAACAGCGCGTTTTCGCCGATGCGCTGCGTAAAGTGCAAAAACGCGCTTTCTCCGTTGGAACGCTCCGGCGCGTTGTCCATCAGCATGTGGCGCACAAATCGGGACTGGGTTTTGCGCTTGGCCAGATTGGCCTTTTTCAGCTGGTCGTAATCCTCCAGCGATTTTAATTGAACGCGGGCGTGGCGCGCGTCCAGATATTCTTCAAACAGCTCTTCGCGTTTAAGGTCTATGCCCTCGTTCAGGCTGCGGATATTGAGCATGTAGTCAAATACGTCGTCGCTGGTAATGATCCGGCAGGGCACGGCGGGGCCGCGCGTGGAAAAATGGCACAGCTTTACGTAGTCCTCAAAGAAGTTGGATTTATTATAGGCGCTCTGGCGCGAAGCCCCGATGCGCTCGGCGATCACGTTCAGCGCGGTGGTCTTGCCCGAACCGTTGCTGCCGCACAGCAGCGTGACCGGCTCAAAATCCAACCGCTCCAGGCCGCGCTGAGAAAGCACCTTAAACGGATAGAACGAATCGTAACAGGTGCGCTTCTGGGAAAGTATAAAGTCAAATTCCCGATCGGCGTCGGGAAAGGTGATAGACTGAAGGTATATCAAGCGATCACTTCCATAAGCCGCGCGCGGCCGTCGTTTCCGGTATTATAGCACATACCGTTATAAGCGGCAACCGCGCGCGGCGGAACAAATCTCTCCGGCGCCCGCGCCTTAAGCTAGGCGCCGGTTTCCTCCTCGCCGCGGTCGCGCGTCTGCTCCAGCGCGCGCTTTACGGCCTCGGGATAGGGTACGCCGGCCAACGCGGTATTCTCCAGTATGGACAGCCCCTCGTTGGCGATATAAAACCAGCAGCAGGCGTCGCGGCATATGGCCCCCGCGCCGATTACGCGGTCCAGCATTGCGCCGCACAGTACAACCAGCAGCATTAGCCCTTTTCGCAACAGGCCGTGCAGGCCCACGTTGCTGTCCAGCCCGCCTCCCTGCGTCTTCGCGCTTCGGCCCATCGCGGCCACGCATAACCCGGTCGCGTAGTCGATCGCCATCATCACGACCAGTACCTGTAGCGCGGCGTCCCATCCGCCCAGCGCCCCGGCAACCATGCCGCCCAGCGCGGCGATTGCGCGCAGAATCCAGTCCCACGCGCCGTAAAAAAATTCGCGCATATTATGCCTCCGTAAGTTTTTTAATCACGCCCGCGCGCGTCTCGCGGCTCAAATCCACTTCGCCCGCCGCGCCGGAAATCTTTCCCCGGCTGGTATACTGATGCAAATCGCACGGGTAATCGGGCGCGTATTTGGGGTCGTATTTTCCGGTGTTTTTGCCGTAGCGCGGTATCCACACAAAGTCAAAGGCCTTGTAATCGCAGTTCCAGCGCTCATACAGGTGGTGGGCGATATAGATGCCCACGCGGCCGCCCGGCACGAGCCGCCTCACTTCCTTCAAAAACGCGCTGGTAATCGCGCGCGCCTTGTCATCCTTAATCGAGCCGTACTCCGCGTCCAACACGTAGAAAAGCGGGCCGGATTCGCCCACGCGCTTGACGTAATACTGCGCCTCGTCGCGCGCGGCTTTTTCGCTCGTGGCCTTTAAATAGTGATAGCTCCCGAAGGGGATTTCGTACTCGCGCGCCTTGGCCGCGTACTGGGCGTATTTGGTATCCGGGTTAAGCCCCACGCTGGCGCGCAGGATGAGCAGCGCGCACTCTTTGGAAAGCTTTCCCCA
>CAWVLE010000250.1:0-4072 GCA_963929805.1 uncultured Eubacteriales bacterium
TTTATGAAAAAGCGCGTCCAAATATTGGAATTATATTGGGAGGGGAAAGGATGAAAAGCATTAAGCGGGGCCGCGGGCCGTCGTTTATGAGCGGCGTCGGTTCGCTGGCGGCGGTCGTGTTCGGCCTGATCTGGACGATTGCGGCATGGAATATGACCCGTTCCGCGCAACCGGTTTTTGACGATACAATGGGCCTGATGGGCGATATATTTCCGCTGTTTGGCGTGATCTTTATCATCGTCGGTCTGATTAGCGCGGCATATAACTTTATTAACGCCACGCAGTCTAAACGCTTTAGCGAATTTGATATTACAACCGGCGACGAGGAGGAGGATCCGCTGAATCAACGCTTTGGCGAGCGCCATGAACAGGTGTTTGCGCACCCGGACGCTAAAAACGGCGCGCGTTTTTGTCCGTATTGCGGCGAACCGGCCCGGGATGGCTTTGTATATTGCGCGCGCTGCGGGAAGCAGTTGCCCACGGTGATGGATTGGAACGGTTGCGATGCGGAAAATCAAAAGGATGCTGCGGACGAATAGAAAGCCCGGCAGCCGGGCGGCGATAGCATAAACGGCGGGCGCGGCGCGCACGGGACCTTTTGATTAGATAATTAATCCGACAAAAACAGGCGGATTTAATACAATAAAACTGAATAATTATACCCGGACTGTTCCAGGGCTTGACAGCCTGTAAGGTAAAAAGGTAAAATGTCGGCAAGCGAATACGTGTTATGGATGGTATGGCGTATGCATGGCCCTGGGGAGGGCTTTTCGCATTTTGCAAATGCGTCCGGCTGGATGTAACGGCCGCGCGGACGAAAGCGGGATCGGGGTGGAGCGCAGATGAACGCGAGCGCTAGATGGATCTGGTGCGAAGATGCCGATGATGTAAACGCTTATGTCAATTTTTATCAGCCGTTTTACGTGCCGCTCTCGCGTGAGGCGGTTAAGCTTTATATCAGCGCGCAGGGGCAGTACGCCGTGTTTATAAATGGGCAGTTGTCCGGTTTTGGACAGTATGCCGATCATCCGGATCATAAAATCTATCAGGTGCACGACATTAGTTTTTTCTGCGCCAAGGGTGAAAATACGCTGGAGATACGCGTACACTATCCGGGCATCGACAGCCATACGGGAATACGGGCGGAGCCGGGCCTGATTTTTGCCATGGAGCAAAACGAGCGCCTTTTAATCAGCAGCGGACCGGATACGCGCTGCCGCGTGGATAACGCTTATCGAAACGGGGCCATGAGCCGTATTACGACCCAGCTGGGCTTTGCCTTTGAGCGCGACGAAGGACGGGCGCAAAAGCCGCTTAAACCGGTCGTGCCCGCGCAGGTTTTAACCCGGCTGACGCGCCGGGAGACTTTCCTTTTGCGCATGGACGGCCCGCCTCAGGTAAAACTATATTCACAGGGCGTGTTTTACGATACCGTTGGCGACGGGCCTGCCGAGCGGATGCACATGGCGGCGCTGGCCTTTCGGCCCTTAAAATCGTTATGCGGGCGCGAACAGATCGAGCTGCGCGGCGACGGCGAAGACGTCTGCTTTGCCTCCGACGGGGGCGACGGAATATATCTCGTGGTAGACGTGGGACGGGAAACCAGCGGTTTTTTGCGCTTGGAGGGCGAATTTGAAGAGGGAACGCGCGTGCTTGTCGGATATGGCGAACACCTGAGCGATTTACGGGTGCGCACGCATATCGACGGCCGGAATTTTTGCGTGTCCTATCGCGCGGGCAAGGACAGAACCTGCTTTACGCATTACTTTTGCAGGCTGGGCGGGCGTTATTTGCAATTGCATGTATATGCGAAACGCTTTGCCCTGCGTTATGCGGCCATCCTTCCGGTGCGCTATCCGGTGGATCACGCGCCCGATTTCAAATGCGCGGACAGGCTGCACCGGCGTATTTACGAGGTGTGCCGCGATACGCTTGCCAACTGTATGCACGAGCATTACGAAGATTGCCCGTGGCGCGAGCAGGCGCTTTACGCCTACGACGCCCGGCTTCAGATGCTGGCGGGCTATTATGTGTTTGGCGAAACGCGCTTTGCAAAGGAAAGCCTGCGCCTGCTGGCCCAATCGTTGCGGGATGATTGCCTGCTGGAGCTGTGCGCGCCCGCGCGCATACCGGTTACCATACCCTCCTTCAGCCTGTCTTTTGTAATCGCGCTGGAAGAGTATTATATGTACAGCGGCGACGCGGCCTTCGTCCGGGAAATGCTGCCCGTCGCCGAGACCATTATGCGCGTCATGCTGGAACGCGCGGGCCCAAATGGGCTGATACCGAACTATACCGAGCCGCAATACTGGAATTTTTACGAATGGCGCGACGGCTTGGACGGCGGCCCGATCGAGCGCGGCGAGCCGCTGCCGCTCAGGTATGAGGCGCCGCTTAACGCCATGTATGCCCTGGCGCTGAGCCGGCTGGAACAAATCTACGCGTTTTTGGGCATGACGGCAAAACAGGCCCGCTGTCAGGAGCGGCGCGAGGCGGTTTCGCTGTCGATGAACGCGTTTTGGAATGAGGAACGCGGCGCCTATGCGGCTTATCTGGATAAAAACGGCTTGTCGGTCTATGCGGAGCTGACGCAGGCGCTTATGCTGCTTTCGTCGGCCTGCCCGCGCGTGCGCCGGGAAAGATTGGTACGCCATTTGCATAATCATGAACTGATCCCGGTGACGCTGTGCAACTACCTCTTTAAATATGAAGCGCTTTTGCGGGTAGACGAGCATTACTGCGCCTACGTATTCGAAGATATTGCGCGCCGCTGGGGCGGAATGCTGTTTGAGGGGGCGACCAGCTTCTGGGAAACCGAGCGCGGTCAGGCCGATTTTCATTGGGCGGGCAGCCTGTGCCACGGTTGGTCGGCGGTTCCGGCTTATTTCTATTTCGCGCATGCGCTGGGGCTTAAGCCCACGCAGCCCGGATACGCGGCGTACGATCTTCGGCCGGGCAAGGCCGAAATCGGGCGCATCGAGGCGGTGGTAAAAACGCCGGAAGGCTACTTGCGCTTCGACTGCTGACGCGCCCGCCCGGTATGGACTTTTGGATCCGGGCATGCTATAATAAATAAAGGATGTTGAGTATCGGAGGGACGCGCATGCCGCATAAGGGCGTGAAAACCATCGCGCAAAACCGAAAGGCGCGGCATGATTACTTTGTGGAAGAAACCTGGGAGGCCGGCATTGAGCTTCGCGGCACGGAGGTAAAATCCATGCGCATGGGCCGCGTAAATTTAAAGGATTGCTACGCCCAGGTTCGCGGCGGCGAACTGTTCGTGGAAGGGATGCATATCAGCCCCTACGAGCGGGGAAACATCTTTAACACCAATCCGCTGCGCCCCAAGCGCCTTTTGATGCATAAGGCGGAAATTCGCAAACTGGAACAGGCCGTTATGCAAAAGGGGTTGGCGCTGATTCCGCTATCGGTTTACCTTAAAGACGGGCGGATGAAGCTGGAAATCGCGCTTTGCCGCGGCAAAAAGCTGTACGATAAGCGCGACGATATGCAAAAGAAGGATGCGCAGCGCGAAATGGAGCGGCATATGCGCGCCAAATACTGATATCCGTCCTGCAATGACATGGGGGTGTACTTGGTTTCGACGGGGATCATGGGGATTCGGGAAGCGAGCAGCGGCCCCTGACCGCTATAAAACGGGGAAAAACAATAACTGCGAAAGATAATAATTTCGTACCGGTGGCCGCTTAAGGCCGCCCGTCGGACCTAAGCCTCCCGCGGCGTAGTCATCCGGCGTCATTAAGGCGGGGAACGAACTTGCCTAAGCTTTGCGGCAAGCCGGACTTTATGAAGCTACTAAACCCGTAAGCCTGTCCACGGGCGTGCGGCAGAGGGAACGTCAAAACATGGACTGCGCTCGGAGAAGCCTGGGTTGCCGGGTTTTCGGACAGGGGTTCGACTCCCCTCACCTCCACCACCAAAGGACACCGATATTGATACAATGTCGGTGTTCTTTCTTTTTGCAGTTTCAAGTGTTGAAGATGCAAATATAGGCTGATATATCCGAAAATCAGCCCAATTTAGGCTTTGTTATGCAAGATTGACTTGTTTT
>CAWVLE010000251.1:0-6218 GCA_963929805.1 uncultured Eubacteriales bacterium
ATATTTTCGTATGGCCCCATATACGGCATCAAGATGGCCTTTCAGGATTTTAACCCCGGACTGGGGTTTAACGGCTCGCCCTGGGTGGGGCTGGCCAATTTTAAACTGATTTTCCAACAGGCGCAGTTTTTAAACACCATCTACAACACTTTTTTTATCTCCGTTATGAAAATCGTGTTCGGCACGCTGGCCTCGGTAATCTTTGCGTTGCAGCTTAACGAGATCCGGCAAAACGGCCCCAAACGCGTATTTCAGACCATTGTGTATGTGCCCAACTTTGTATCCTGGGTTATCATGGCGGGTATACTGCTTAACCTGCTGGCGACGGACGGCATCGTTAATCAGCTTTTACAGGCCGTAGGCCTTAAGCCCGTTCAGTTTATCTCCAACCGCAATGTGTTTCCATGGACGCTTATATTTACAGACGTATGGAAGACTTTCGGCTTTGGCACCGTCGTGTATTTGGCGACGATGACGTCGATAGACCCCGAATTGTATGAATCCGCCGTTATCGACGGCGCGGGCCGCTGGAAACAAACGATTTATATCACCGTCCCGCTGCTGGTTCCCATCATTATATTGATGACCGTGCTGGCCCTGGGCAATGTGCTCAGCGCCGGTTTTGACCAGGTGTACAATCTGTACTCGCCGGTCGTTTACCCAACGGGCGACATTATCGACACCTACGTGTACCGTCTTGGCTTGCAAAACGGCAAATACGCGATCGGCGCGGCGGTCGGCCTGTTCAAGTCCGTAATCTCCTGCGTGCTGATCTCGTCTTCGCTGGTTATCGCTTATAAAACCGCTAATTATAAGGTGTTTTAGGAAGGAGGATGCCGGATGCAGTTTAAAACCAAAGGTCAGAAAATATTCAACGTCGTCAATTATACCCTGATCATCCTGGTGTGTCTTTCCTGCTTTTTGCCGCTTCTTAATACGCTGGCGATTTCCTTCAGCGCGCCGGCCCATGTGGCCTCCGGTTCGGTATATTTCTGGCCCAAGGATTTTACAACCCAGTCCTATGAATTCGCCATCAACAACGGCAAATTTTTAAGCGCGTTCTGGGTGACGATTAAGCGCTGCGTACTGGGCGTTGCGATCAACCTGTTTATGATGGTGACCACGGCGTACCCGCTTTCCAAGAGCAAGGACCGTTTTGGCGCGCGCAACTTCTTTATGGGGTTTTACGCCTTTACGATGCTCTTCGGCGGCGGGCTGGTGCCCTGGTATATTTTGATGCACAACCTTGGGCTGCTTAACAGCATATGGGCGTTGGTGCTTCCGCTGTCGGTGCCGGTATCAAGCATGGTTATACTGATGAACTTTATGCGCAATTTGCCCTCGGAAATTGAGGAGGCGGCGATGATCGACGGCGCGGGCATTTTCCGGATACTGTGGTCCGTGCTGCTGCCCATACTTAAGCCGCCGCTGGCGACGGTAGGCCTGTTTTCGTTTGTGTATCATTGGAACGACTGGTTTACCGGCGCGCTGTTTATGAACAATCCGGCGAACTATCCCCTGCAAACCTATCTGCAAACGCTGCTGACCAACTTCCGCGACATGCTAAGGCAGGCCGGATCGGACTATTATTCGCTGCTTTCGCGCATGAACGAGCAGACCGGCCGCGCGGCGCAGCTTTTCCTGGGCCTGGTGCCCATACTGGTGGTGTATCCCTTCGTGCAAAAGTATTTCACGACCGGCCTTGTAATGGGCAGCGTCAAGGGCTAAAGGCGTTTGGGCGATACCCAAAGCCATAGGGCGTATGGAGATATCATCCATACGCCCTATGGTTATGCCCCGGCCGGATAGCGGCGGCTTGCGTTAGCGCTCAATGAGCGCGGCGTATTCGGGGAAGGGGCTCAGGCTGCGGCGCAGTATGCCCTGCGTCCTGGCGATCAATATGCCGTAGTTGGTAAAGGGCACGCCCGCGCGCTCGGCCTCGGCCGCGCGGCGGCGAACCTCGCGCTCGTTTAGCATGCAGCCGCCGCAATGCACGATAAGCGAATAGGGCGAAAGCGCCTGCGGGAAATCCCCGCCCGAGGTAAACTCAAACGCCGGACGCACGCCCGTGTATTGCTCGATCCAGCGGGGCAGTTTTACCGTGCCGATGTCGCCGCACTGACGGTGGTGGGTGCAGCCTTCACAAATTAAAACCCGGCTTTGCGGCGTAAGCGCGTCAAGCGCCCGCACGCCGCGCACCGACTGGGCCAGGTTGCCCTTGCGCCGGCTGAGCAATATGGAAAACGAGGTCAATTCTACGTCGGGCGGGGTGTCGGCCGCTACGCGCGCAAAGACCTGGCTGTCGGTGACGACCAGGCGCGGCTTTTTACAAAGCCCGTTAAGGCAGTCGCGCAGGCCGGTTTCCCGTACCGCCATGGCGAAGGCGCCGGCTTCGAGTATATCGCGTATGGCCTGCTGCTGGGGCAGGATCAGCCGGCCCTTGGGCGCGGCCTCGTCTATGGGCACCACCAGCGCCACGACGTCGCCGGGCGAGAGCAGGTCGCGCAGAAGGGGCGCTTCTTCGCGGTTGGGCGAGAGGTGGGCGATGCGCTCTTTAAGTTCGTAAATGCCCTCGCCGGTTTGCGCGCTGACGTACAAGCGATGTTCGTCCGCGTCCGCGCGCCCGTCGGGCGCCAGATCGCACTTGTTAAACGCGATAAGGTAGCGAAGCCCGCGCGCTCGTATCTCCTCAAGCAGCGCCCGGTCCGGATCGGACAGACCCTTTTGCGCGTCCACCACCAATAGCGCGATATCGCACCTGCCCAGCACCTGCCGCGCGCGTTCTACGCGCAGCGCGCCCAGCGCGCCCTCATCGTCCAGGCCGGGCGTATCGATCACCACCACCGGGCCCAGGGGCAAAAGCTCCATGGATTTGAACACGGGGTCGGTCGTGGTGCCTTTTAAATCGGAAACGATGGCCACGCTCTGGCCGGTAATTGCGTTGAGCAGGCTGGATTTGCCCGCGTTGCGCAGCCCGAAAAAGCCGATGTGCGTGCGTTCCGACCGGGGCGTTTGATTCATGCTCATCTCGATTCTCCTTTACGGGGCTTAAAAGCGGAAATCGCGCTGGCCGCGGGCGATGTTTTCCAGATTGCGCAGGGTAATTTCCCGCACTTTATCGCTGGAGATGTTGGCAAGCTCGCTTTGAATCAGGCGCTCGCCCAAGGCGCGCGTGCCCTCCGCCGCGTAGTCCATCAGGTATTCCTTCAGCGTCATCAGCGCGTTGGGGTGGCAGCAGTTTTGTATCTGGCCGGCCTTGCACAGGCTCATGAAACGGTCGCCCGTGCGCCCCTCGCGATAGCACGCGGTGCAGAACGAGGGGATATAACCCATTTCCATCAGCCAGGCGACTACCTCGTCCAGCGTGCGCTTGTCGCTTACGTCAAACTGTTCGGAACAGCTGTCCTCCGGTTCGGGCTCGGCATAGCCGCCTACGCTGGTGCGCGAACCGCCGCTGATTTGCGATATGCCCAGGTGCAGCACCCGTTCGCGGCAGGCCTTGCTTTCGCGGGTGGATATAATCATGCCCGTATAGGGCACCGCGATGCGGATGCAGGCCACCAGCTTGGCAAAAATTTCGTCGTCTATGCCGTTGTCAAATGTGTCGGGGTCGATGTCGTCCGCGCGCTTTAAGCGGGGCACGCTGATGGTGTGCGGGCCTACGCCGTGCACCGCTTCCAGGTGTTCGGCGTGCATCAGCAGCGCGGAAAACTCGTACCGGTACAGCTCCAGCCCGAACAACACGCCCAGCCCCACGTCGTCTATGCCGCCCTGCATGGCCCGGTCCATGGCCTCGGTGTGGTAGGCGTAGTTGTGCTTGGGCCCGGTGGGATGCAGCTTTTCGTAGCTTTCCTTATGATAGGTTTCCTGAAACAGCACATACGTGCCGATGCCCGCGTCCTTCAGCTTTTTGTAATTTTCCACCGTGGTGGCCGCGATGTTTACGTTTACCCGCCGGATGGCGCCGTTTTTGTGGCGTATGGAATAGATGGTGTCAATCGACTCGAGGATGTACTCGATGGGGTTGTTTACCGGATCCTCGCCCGACTCGATGGCCAGTCGCTTGTGCCCCATATCCTGCAAGGCGATGACCTCGCGCCGGATTTCGTCCTGGGTCAGCTTTTTGCGGGCGATGTGCTTGTTCTTCATGTGATAAGGGCAGTACACGCAGCCGTTGACGCAGTAATTGGACAGGTACAGCGGCGCAAAAATGACGATGCGGTTGCCGTAAAAATCGCGCTTGATCTGCTCGGCCAGGCGATAGATTTCGGCGTTCTTTTCGGGCAGTTCGCAGTCCAGCAGCACCGCGGCCTCGCGGTGGCTGAGCCCTTTGCGCCTGCGCGCTTTTTCCAGTATTTCGCCGATCAAGCGTTCGTTGCGGCAGTTGGCCTCGGCGTAGCGAAGGCTTTCAAGCACCTCTTCATGGTCGATAAATTCCTCGGCCTTCATGGATTTGGGGTTGTACATAAAATCATTCCTTTCTTGCGGGTCAGAGCGAATCTTCCCCATCAGAATATCAAAGTATCAAACGCGCGCTCAGCGCGGGTCGCCGCGGTCCACCACCACGCGAAAACCGGCCGCCGACATGCGCGATTTTAATTCGTCCAGGCTTTCGGCGGCCTCCGCGCCGGAGGCCAATTTACCGTCGTAGAGCAGGTATTTGCCGCGCACGTTGCCGGGCGAAAGGTTGGGCATCACCACGTTGGCGCCGCACAGCATGCCCATTTCACGGCCCCGCGGATGGATGGTGCTCAGCGCGGTGGTGGCCGGCAAAAGCGCGCGGGGCAAAATCAGCCGCGTGAGCGAGAGCATGAACAGCGTGTCGCGCAGCGTGCCGGGCGGACAGTTGGCGAACGGGGTGGCGTGGTGCGGGATAAAGGGCCCGATGCCCGCCATCTGCGGCCTGAAATGGTACAAAAATTCCAAATCGCGCGCCAGACAGGCCGCGCTCTGGCCGGGCGAGCCCACCATAAAACCGGCGCCCACGCAGAACCCCTCGTTTTTCAGCGCTTTGAGGCACTCCATACGCGCCTCAAAGCGCTGGGCGGCCGGGTGCAGCGCGGCGTAATGCGCCGGGTCGGCGGTTTCGTGGCGCAGCAGATACCGCTCCGCGCCCGCCTGGCGCAGCAAACGGTAACTGGCCGCGCTGCGTTCGCCTACCGATAGCGTAATCGCGCAATCGGGGTGCGCGGCCTTGACCGCGCGCACCAGCGCGCATAGCCGCCCGTCGGTAAAATAGCCGTCCTCGCCGCCCTGCAACACAAACGTGCGAAAGCCCAGCGCGTAGCCGGCCGCGCAGCAGTCAAGTATTTCCCGCTCTGTCAGCCGGTAGCGCGCGCATTGGCGGTTGGAGGCGCGCAGACCGCAGTACAGGCAGTCGTTTTTGCAATGGCTGGTAAACTCGATCAGCCCGCGTATGAACACGTCGCGGCCGTATACCGCTTCGCGTACCTCAAGCGCCTGCCCGGCGGCATAGCGCTCTATTTCCGGCGTGCGCCGCGCAATCAGGTTTTCCAGCTCGGATTTTCCGGGCAATTCGCCCGCGCGCAGCCGGTCAATCAGCGCGCGCATTGCTTTGCGAGGGTATCTTTCCATAAACCGCCTTGGAAGAGACGCCCTTTAACATGCCCAGCTTGCCCGAAAGCGCCGAAATGGCGTCGGGCGGGGCGTCCATCGCGATGGAAATGATGCTTACGCCCTTGCTTGGATAGGGCACGCCCATGCGCCCGATGATGTAGGCGCTGTATTCGTGCAAAATGGCGTTAAGCTGGGCGATGGAGTCGGGGTTTTCCACCAGAATGCCAACCAGCGCCACACGGGTTATCTGCATGCAGCTGCCTCCTTTGGAACGGCTGGCACAACAAAAGCGCGCCCCGCGAAAGGGCGCGCGAAAATACAGCTATGCCGCGCAAGCCCTTCCACGTCGGAAACCCTCCGTGCCAGAAACCGCCGTTTATCTGTGCGAAATTATGGCGCCGCATCCAAAGGCGCGCCTCGGGATTTGGCTTTGCCATTATAGCATTTTGCTTTAAAGCATGTCAATACCCCGGCGGCGGCGCGCGCTTTTTTGTAGTTTGCGGATAATTTTTAAAAAATACGTGATATTTTGCGCGCGGTGTAAAAATGATATCAATTCTAACACACGGGTATTATAATCAGTGTGTCGAAAAAGTCCGCCTGCGGCGTCCTTTTTCGAGTGTAAAGCGCTGTTTCCCTCT
>CAWVLE010000252.1:0-5602 GCA_963929805.1 uncultured Eubacteriales bacterium
GCGCAATCGCTTAATATGGACCGGATTTTTCGCGCCTCGCGCTACGGCCGGGGCGAGGACGATTACCTGAATTGCCCGATGACCCGCGAAGAATACGACGCCTTTTACGACGCGCTTGTGGGCGCGCAATTGGCGCCGCTGCACGATTTTGAAAAGAATCTGGTGTTCGAAGGCTGTCTGGCGGTGGAAATACTGGCCTCGCGCGGGCGCATGACGCTGGCGTTCGGGCCGCTGAAACCGGTCGGATTAATCGACCCGCGCACCGGCAAAGAGCCCTTCGCCGTGGTTCAGCTGCGCCAGGATAACGCGGCGGGCACGTTGTATAATCTGGTCGGTTTTCAAACCCGGCTCAAATGGGGCGAGCAAAAACGCGTGTTTTCCATGATCCCGGGGCTGGAACAGGCCGAGTTCGCACGCTATGGCGTGATGCACCGAAACACCTATTTGAACGGCCCCCAATTGCTGGGCCCAAATTACGCGCTGCGTGAAAACCCGCTCATCCGTTTTGCCGGCCAGTTGACCGGCGTGGAGGGTTACATGGAATCGGCCGCGTCGGGGCTGGTCGCCGGGCTTTCGCTGTATCGCAGGTTAAAAGGGCTTTCGGAAATCGACTTTACCGACCAGACGCTGCTGGGCGCGCTGGAGCGCCATGTGCGCACGCCGTCTAAGGATTTTCAGCCCATGAATGCAAACTTTGGTCTGCTTTCGCCGCTGGATAGGCGCGTAAAGGGCAAGCGCAACCGCTATGAAAAGCTGGCCGGGCGCGCGCTGGAGCGGATGGACGAAATCATCGGCGATAATCAATTGTGACCGACTTGGATAACGTGGAGGAAGGAAAAAATTATGTTTAAGGGTACGACCATCTGCGCGGTAAGGCGCGACGGCCGGTGCGCCGTGGCGGGCGACGGCCAGGTGACCATGGGCGAGAGCGTAGTGATGAAGAACGGCGCCCGTAAGGTGCGCCGCATCTATGACGGCAAGGTTGTAATCGGCTTTGCCGGCTCGGTCGCCGACGCCTTTGCGCTCAGCGAAAAATTTGAGGAGAAGCTGGGCCAGTTTTCGGGCAATCTGCCGCGTGCGGCGGTGGAACTTGCGCAGGATTGGCGGCTGGACAAGGCCATGCGCAAGCTGGAGGCCATGCTGCTGTGCGCCGATGAAGATAACCTTATGCTGGTGTCGGGCACAGGCGAGGTGATTGAGCCGGACGACGGCATACTAGCCATCGGTTCGGGCGGCAATTACGCGCTGGCGGCCGCCCGGGCGCTGTATCAGAATACCGACCTGCCTGCCGAAGAGATCGCGCGCAAAGCGCTGGAAATTGCCGCCGGCATTTGCGTGTATACCAATGACCACATTATTGTGGAGACCGTTTGATTTATCAGGAGCGTAAATTATGAATAAGCTGACACCGCGGGAAATTGTGCAGGAATTGGACCGCTATATCATTGGCCAGGACGAGGCCAAGCGCGCCGTGGCCGTGGCGCTGCGCAACCGATATCGCCGCGCGCAACTGCCGGAGGAGATCCGCGACGAGGTAACCCCGAAAAATATACTGATGGTGGGCCCGACCGGCGTGGGTAAAACCGAAATAGCGCGCCGTCTGGCCAAACTGGTGGACGCGCCCTTTGTCAAGGTAGAGGCCACCAAGTTTACCGAAGTAGGCTATGTGGGCCGCGACGTGGACTCGATCGTACGCGATCTGGTAGAGGCGGCCATTCGCATCGTAAAGGAGCACCACATCGAACGGGTGCGCGAAAAGGCCGCGCGGGCGGCGGAAGACCACCTGGTCGATCTGATCGTCAAGCCGGTAAAAAAGACCAACCCCATCGATCTGTTGCTGGGCAACAAGCCCAAGGAGCCGGAACTTTCCCCGGAGGAAAAACAAAGGAGCGCCATGAAGCGCGACGAGGTGCGCCAGGCGCTGCGCGAAGGCAAACTGGAGCATACGCTGGTGGAGGTCGAGGTGGCCGAAACCGCGCCGCGCAGCGAAATACCAGGCACCGATATGAACATGAACGACGTGCTCGGCTCCATTTTGCCAAAAAAGACCAAATTACGCAAAGTGGAAATCGCCGAGGCGCGCCGTATATTGACCGCCGAGGAAGAACAGAACATGATCGACATGGACGCGGTGTACTCCGAAGCCATTACCCGCGCCGAACAGGACGGCATCGTGTTCCTGGACGAAATCGACAAAGTGGCGGGCAAGGCGGCCGGACAGGGCCCCGATGTTTCCCGCGAAGGCGTACAGCGCGATATACTGCCCATCGTGGAGGGATGTACGGTGCCCACGAAGTACGGCCCGGTTAAAACCGACCATATGCTGTTTTTTGCCGCTGGCGCTTTCCACGTTTCCAAGGTAACCGACCTGATTCCGGAATTGCAGGGACGGTTCCCCGTACGGGTCAATTTAAAGCCGCTGACCAAAGAGGACTACCGCCAGATTTTGGTGCAGCCCGAAAACGCGCTTATCCGGCAGTACCAGGCGTTGCTGGCGGTAGACAAGGTGCAATTGGAATTTTTGGATTCGGCGCTGGACGCCATTGCCGAATATGCCTGGCTGGTTAACGAAAACAGCGAGAACATTGGCGCGCGCCGGCTGCACACGGTGCTGGAATCCATTCTGGGCGACATCGCCTTTAACGCGGGCGGCGGGGACGCGCCCGAGGTTACCGTGTCGGTAGACGCCGAATACGTAAAGACGCATTTGGACAGCGGATATCGCGAGCAGGACTTGAAAAAGTACATCCTTTAAGCGTATATGGCCAATAGTTGAGACAAGCCGGCCTTTCGCGCGGAGAAACAAAATTTCTCCGCGCGTTTTTTTCGCTATATGTATGTTATTCCCCGATTCGGCAAAAATATTATGCAGAAAACAAAGTGATATCGCATATAGATATCGCATAATGGGGGAGACGTACAATGAAAGCGATCATTATGGCGGGCGGAGAAGGCTCGCGCCTGCGGCCACTGACATGCGATTGCCCCAAACCCCTGGTTCCGGTTATGGACCGGCCGGTGATGGAATACGCGCTTTTGCTATTGAAAAAACACGGCATACTGGATATCGGCGTGACGCTAGCCTATCTGCCCGGGCAGATCACCGACTATTTTGGCGACGGCGAGGCCCAGGGCGTGCGCCTCAGGTATTACGTAGAGGACAAGCCGCTGGGCACCGCGGGCAGCGTGCGCCGGGCGGCCGGGTTCCTGGACGAGACATTTGTCGTGCTCTCGGGCGACGGGCTGACCGACTGCGATCTGAGCGCCGCGCTTGAATTTCATCGCGCGCGCGGCGCGCTGGCCACCATGGTGCTTAAAAAAATGGAGGCCCCGATGGAGTACGGCGTGGTGGTGCTGGGCGGCGACGGGCGCGTGGAGCGATTCGTGGAAAAGCCGGGCTGGGGCGAGGTGTTTTCCGACACGGTTAACACCGGCATCTACATTTTGGAAAGCGAAGCGCTGCGCATGATCCCCGAGGGCAAGGCGTACGATTTTGGCCGCGAACTGTTTCCCGCGATGGTAGAGGCGGGCAAACCGGTATTCGGCTATACGATGGATGGCTATTGGTGCGATATCGGCGACACGGCGGCCTATCTTAAGGCGCATATGGACGTGCTGGACGGCCGCATCGAACTGCCCGGCCTTGGCCGGACGGGCGGCGTGTTCGGCGCGCCGGGCGCGCGCGTGGATAAGGGCGCGGTGCTGGAAGGGCCGTGCTTTATCGGCGCGAATGTAACCATAGCCGAGGGCGCGCGTATCGGGCCATACAGCGTATTGGGCGAAGGGTGCGTGGTGCGCAGCGGGGCAAGCGTCAAGCGCGCCGTGCTGTGGCGGGGCGCGCGCGTATGCGAAAACGCCCAGCTGCGCGGATGCATCGTGCAATCGGGCGTAAAGATTGGCCCGTACAGCGCCGCCTTTGAGGAAAGCGTGTTGGGCGACGGCGCCATATTGGGCGAGGGCGCCACGCTGATGCCGGGGGTCAAGGTGTGGCCGCATAAACAGGTGCCCGAGGGCGAACGCGTGGATAAAAATCTGATCTGGGGCGGACGCGCGGAGCGCCGCTTTTCCCAGGGCGTACTGGAGCTGGATACGCCGGTGGACGCCGTGCGCGGCGCGCAGGCCATGGCGGCCGCGATGGGTCTGAGCCGGGCGCTGCTGGCCCGCGACGCGGACAGCGCCGCGCTTGCCATGAGCCGCGCCGTGCTGTCGGGCCTGATGGCGCAGGGCGTGGAGGTCATCGACATCGGCCCGGCTTCACTGGCGCAGTGCCGCTATGTGCTTGGCGAAATGGGGCTTCCAGGCGCGCTGCACGTGGATGCGGAAAGGCTGACCCCAATGGACGCGCAGGGCGCGCCGTTGGGTAAGGCGCAGCAGCGCAGCGTGCGCGGCGCGCTCAGCCGGGATGAATTAAAGGAGTGCTTTCGCGACGGAGTGTGGCCGCCTTCCCGGGCCGCCAGGACCGATATCGGCTATATCCGCCACCTGACTGGCCTGGTCGACAGAAGCCGGCTGGAAAAAGAGCGGCCGCGCGTGGCGCTGTTTTGCGAAAACGCGCTGGTGCTTTCGCTTGGCGAACGCGCGATGAAGCAGGCCGGTATAGCGGTGCGCGCGGAATGGGAAGAAGATATGATGGACCTTTCCTCCGCCGAAATGGGCGTTTGGCTTTCAAAGGACGGTCAGACCGCCGTATTTTCCGACGTATATGGCTCTCTGACGTCCCCACAGTGCCAGATGTTGCTGGGCTGGGCGCTGTTGGAAAGCGGGGAGCGCGAACTTTTGCTGCCCAGCGCGGCTACGCGTGGGCTGGAACAACTGTGCGGGCAGTATAACGCGCGTATACGGTACGCCTCCTCCGGCGACGGCACATGGGTAAGCGATCTCAATCCGCGTCAGGCGGACGTACAGCAGGATGGAATCGGCGCCGCGCTGCTGGTTATCGACCGCCTTACGGCCAGCGCGCTTACGTTGCGCGGGTGGCAGCGCATGATGCCCGCCGTATGCCAAAGCGAAAAGGTCGTAACCGTACCGCTGCGCGAAAAGGGCGGCGTGCTGCGCGAATTGGCGGAAAAGTTTGAAAAGGGCGACCAACAGGGCGGCATCCGCTTTGAGGATGAAAGGGGCTGGGTATTCGTCAATCCCTGCGGCGACCGCCGGCAATGCCTGGTGACCAGCGAAGCGTTAAACGCCGAAATCGCGGGCGAATTGTGCGATTTTTACGCCGGGGCGCTGGAAAAAATCGTGCGCCAACACGCCGGAAAATAAATATCGCCGGGCGGCTGTACAACCTGCGTTGCAGGCGGCATAGCCGTCCGGAAGGATTGGGTTACGGGCCCTGCCGCGCGGCGGGCGTATGCGCATATTATACGGAATCGCGCAAAGTCAGGATAAATGTTAAATTCAGTATTCCGGTTGACACACATGGCGTATAATGCTATAATAATTTCTGTTCCGAAGAACTTGCAGGGGTGTAAGGCCGGAACGACGGGCCGATGTAAATCACATATGATTTGGTCGCATGGCTCAGTTGGTAGAACATACTGGCTGATGTACATAACGCTTGATCCGATGCGGAGCGAGCCGTGAATGTGACGCGGCGGACAAA
>CAWVLE010000253.1:0-9271 GCA_963929805.1 uncultured Eubacteriales bacterium
CCGAACCCGATGCGCGCGATATCCACGCGCTTGCATCTGTCCCGGTCGATCAATATGCCGGCGGCCTCGCCCGGGATATCCACGCCCGTCGTCTGGCCAAAGCCAAAGGCCTCCAAATCGTCGTAAAACCGGTCCACGCCCAATCGAAGCCCCAGCTCCACAAACACCGGGTTACAGGAGTTGCACAGCGCCTCGGTCATGGTCTCCGCGCCGTGCGGGTTGCCCCAACAGCGGATTTTTCCGCCGTCCACCGTAACCGAGCCCGAACAGTAAAAACCCTCGTTGGGATTGGTCACGCCGTGCTCCAGCGCGCAGGCGGTGGTAATAATCTTAAATGTGGAGCCCGGCTCGTACGCGTCGGCAATCAGGCGGTTGCGCATGCGCTCGTTGAGCGTATCCAGATCGTCGCGCGGCGGGTCGTTCAGGTCAAAATCGGGCTTGGAGCACATGGCCAGTATTTCGCCGGTTTGAGGCTGCATTACCAGCACGCGCACGGATTTTGCCTCGTTAACCGATATGGCCTCGCGCGCGGCCTGCTCCACAAAGCTCTGTATGGCGTAATCGATGGTCAGCGTTACGCTGCTGCCGTCCACCGCCGCCACGTATTCGCGCGCGCCGTAGTTAAGTTCCCGGCCCTTTCCGTCAATCTCGTCCAGTATTCTGCCCGATTTCCCCGACAGATATTTGTCCAGCGATTTTTCCAGCCCGCTCTGCCCCACGCCGTCGATCGTCGTAAGGCCGATTAACTGGGTCGCAAACGCGCCCATGGGATAATAGCGCTTGGAATCCTCTTCCAGATAAAGCCCGTTCAGCGCGTCGGACCCCGACGCCTGATGGTTGGCGTACAAAACGCGCAGCTCCTGGGCGATGCTCTTATCCAATTGACGCTTAAGCGTCACGCCGCCCTTGCTCTTATCGCCGGCGCGTTTTTCGATCTCTTCGGCGTCCATATCCAATATGGGCGCCAGGATTTGGGCAAATTGCTCGGGGTCGCTCACCTGACGCGGGCTGACCGAGGCGATGTAAGCCGTGGCGCTGATGGCCAGCACGTTTCCGTTGCGGTCGGTAATGGCGCCGCGGCGCGGCGCGATTACGCTTTCGCTGGTCCACTGCGCCTGAGCGCGCTGCTGCAGCTGCTCGGCCTTTAGCACCTGTAAATTAAAAAGCTGCGCGCTAAGCAGAATAAACAGCCCCAAAAATATGGCCATACAAAGCGCAAGGCGGCGACGGATAACCGGTCCGGTCAAGACCAAGCGCATCCCTCCTCCGCCAGAATTTTTATTCCCCAGCCTCCAACACGCTGTTATCAGCGGTTTGCGTTCGTGTGCTTACGGAATAGCCATTCAGCGAGACCACGCGGATCTGCCCATCCTCCGGGCGGGTCATGCCAAGGCGGTAAATCGCCTCGTCGCGAACCCTGTTTATGTTTTGCTGCATGCTCAGGCGAACCTCCAGGTTGGCCTTTTCGCTTTCCAGCGCCTTTATTTCGCTGGTCAGCACGGAAATTTGCTTGTTCTGAGCGGCGATCGCCGACAGCCGTCCAATCTGCACAAACAAAGCCACCGCCAGCAGCGCGACGGTTAAGTACATCAGCGCTTTGCTCATGGCCGCTTCCATCTGCCTGTTTTTCCTGCTTGCGGCGTTTGCGCGCAAGGCGGCCTGAGCGGCGCGGGTTTGGCCCGGTTTCCCATCCGGCGAACCAAAGTTTTCGTTGGTCAGTACGGTCAGTTTGGGCCGTGCGGCGCGTACCAGCCGGTATACGCCCGTGTCTTCCTCCCACCATTTTTCCTCTTCGGGCGCGTAATCCGCTCCGGGCACGTAATCGGTGCCCGCCGCCCGGTTCATCACACGGCTCATAGCTATTCTTCCCTTCTAAGGTTTAGAACCGGCGCGGAAAAATTCCTACGCCGGCATAGCGCGGCTTAATCCCGCGGCTGGAAGTATTTTTCGTTGATGTAGGCGAGCAACTCTTCGCTGGAAAGCTCGGTCTGCTCAGTCTCCTGCACGAAACGATCCTCCGCCCATATCTCCAGGCATTGGCCCACGCCGACAAAGCGTATCGCCTTGTCCATAATACCAACCTTCTGCCTGAGTATTGAGGGCAGCAACACGCGGCCCTGCGAATCTAACTGGCAGTCGGTAAAGGAAAAACCGTTGATAAAGCGCACATAGCGCATGCCCTTGGCATCCGTAGAGGCGATCCGGTTCAGGTCGGCCTCGATCTGGTTCCATTTCTCCAGCGGATACAGTGCCAGCGCGTTCATTTGGCTGTTCAGCCCGATGGTAAACCGGTCGCCCAGCGCCATTCGGTAGCATGCGGGGATGGTCGCCCGGCCCTTCGGGTCAATTGTATGAGCAAAATTGCCCGTAAATGCCGCTCCCATCTCGCATACACCTCCTTCGCACTTTATGCCCCCACATTATACCACAACGCCCCACAATCCGCCATAGTTTGACACAATTTTTCTTTAAAACGTAAAAAAACGACGGGAGCGGACAATTTTCGTCCGTTCCCGCCGCAGATGCAGCCGGTATGAAATTGGGCCTGCCGGGGCGCTCAATCCGGCCCACAGGCGGAATTTATCGTCTGGAGCGAAGGCCCGTCCGGCCAGTCCATCAGCCGGTACAGGGAAAAATTGAGCGCGTCGGATGAAACCAGGTGGTATTCCACGCCCCGCCACGCGCCGCGAAAGGCCCCCTTAATCGAAGGGCCGTGCAGATGGCCGTAGACCAGATGCGCCGCGCCGTACTGGTTAAGCAGGCGCGTAAAGCCGGTATCGCGGTTTTGCTCGGTCAGGGGCGGAAAGTGCATCATCACCACCAACGGCGCGCTTTCGCTGCGCGCGCGCGCGTTTTTAAGGGACAATTCCAGCCGTAAAAGCTCGCGGTTGTAAATCTTTTCATCGGCGGCTTCCAACCCGCAATCAGCCAGCAACCAGCCGCGCGTGCCGGCAAAGAGCACGCCGCCCAGCAGCAAACTGTCGTTTTGCAGGGCGAACGCGCGCTCGTCCAACGCCGCGCGCACCCGGCTGACGGCGGACCACCAATAGTCGTGATTACCGCGCAACAGTATCTTGCGCCCGGGCAGCGCGCAAATCCATTTAAGGTGCTCGCGCGCCTGGTCCAGGTTCATCGCCCAGCTGATGTCGCCCGGCAACAATACGACGTCGTGTTGTTTCACGCGCTCGCGCCAATCGCGTTCTATTCTGGCCTGATGGTCGATCCAGTTATCGCCGAACACGTCCATCGGCTTATCGCCGCAGGACAGATGCAAATCAGCGATCGAGTAAATCGTCATCGTCGTCCTCGTCCGATTCGTCATCGTCGTCTTCGCCGAAAACGTCCTCGCCGTCAAACGCTTCGTCGTCCACCAGATCGTCGTTCAAATCCAGTTCGATTTCGTCCATCGTGCTTACGCTTTCCAGCGCAAGGGAAGGATCCTCATGCACCATTTCGTCCTCCGTGGCGGCGGCCGCCGAACGGCGCGTTACTTCCTTGAGGCACGACAGGCACAGTTCCCCGCCCGGCACGGCCGGGTTCTCGCCGCATTCGGAGCACAGCTCCGGCATATCGTCATGCTCGCTTTCGCCGCGCACTTCCTTACGGCAAACCGTACACAGTTTTCCTCCGTCGAGTATGTAATTCAGCTCGCAACGCGGGCATTTTACCAAGGCCATAAAAAACCCTCCCAAATTCAGCTTTATCCCCGCTGTGCAGGGCGGTACGCAATCATATGCGGCCGGTCCGGCGCGCGTTTAGCCGCGCGGCAATATATGCGCCCGACGGCTTTTTCAGGCATGCCGCGCGCCTTTTCACGCAAAATCCTGCGCGAGACTGGCCAAACAACCACTACTATCATACACAAAATACGCCTAAAGGGAAGGGGTCAATTATGTGTTTATTGTTAAATCTTACATTCCAAAGCATACTGGCGGTATCGCGCCGCAATATACCCGCCCGCGCCCCTCGCGCATGCGGCCGAGGCGGCGTTCTCGCGGTCTATAACGGAGGCCTCCAGGCGCGTATATCCCTCGCGCAGGGCGGCGCCGCACAGCGCGCCCAGCAGCGCGCCCGCCGCGGGCCCGCGCCGGTACTCGCGCGCCACCATCAGCGTGGCCAGGCGCAAAACCGGCATTTCGGCCCGAAATGGCGCGCGACGGCCGCCCACCGCCAGCGCAAAGCCGGACGGACGGCCATGCGCGCGCGCAATCAAAAGATAGCTGTTCAGACGCCCGCTTATAGCCCGCTCAAGAAACCGCGCGACATCTTCCGCGCAATAACGGCCGTCCATAATCCGTCCGATATCGCCGCACGCCTCGCGGCCGCAGGCAAAACGCGCCCGTTCCACCGTCACGCCAAAACGCGCGCGCGCCCAGTCCGCGAGCGGAACATAGCGCGCGGCGGCGGCGCGCAGCGAAAGTTCAAAGCACAGATATTCTCGCTCTGGCCGAAAGCCGCACTCCAGCAGCAGCGCCTCGTAATAGGGGGGATTGTACGCGTTAAGCGGCGCGCACGGCCGGTCAAACCCCTCCACCAGCACGCCCGCGCCAAATCCGCCGCCGTCGCAGGCATCCGGGCCGAACACGCGCTCGTTTCCCAGCGAGCGCTGAAAGCGCGCCACCTGTTCAAACAGCGCGCGCGCCGCGTCGGGCCTGTTAAAGCCTTCAAACAGCGCGATATAGCCCTGGCGCAGGCCGGTCAGGCGGTTAAACCGGCGGTCGGTGCCGGTCATGACGCGCATCAGAGGCCGCCCGCGTTCGCTGGCCAGCAAAAACCGATGCTCGCCGTTTTGCATGAGCGGGTTGCCGCGCGGCAAATAGCGCGCCGCAAACCGGCTGCCGGGCGTGGGCGCGGGCCTGAAGGCGCGGTCAAGCTGCCTCTCCAGGCGCGCAAAGGCATGCAGTTGCGCGCGCGTGACGCAATTTTCCACTTCAATCATCGGGCGTTTCTCCCGTCTGACGCCACAATGCCAGACGCCGTATGTCCGCCTCGTAGGCCTGGCGCAGCGCGGGGTTATAAATCAACGAGGCCGGGTGGTACATCGGGTAGAGCAGCATGCCGTCTTGCCTGATAAACCGGCCGTGCGCCTGGCCTACCGACGCCTGTCCGCCACAGAGCGCGCGCAGCGCGGTGTTGCCCAGCGTAACCACGCACTGGGGCGCGACCAGCTTAATCTCCCGCTTAAGCCAGGGCAAAAAAAGCGCCACTTCCTCGCGCGTCGGCGCGCGGTTCACTATCCGCCCGGCGCCGGACATGCGCACCGGACGGAATTTAACCGTATTGGTAATATACAGTTGATCGCGCTGGAAACCAGATAAGGCCAAAAATTCATCCAGATTTTTGCCCGCCCGCCCCACAAACGGACGGCCCAGCAGCGCCTCCTGTTCGCCCGGCGCCTCGCCCACCAGCATAAGGCGCGCGTGCGCGTCTCCCTCGCCAAACACCAGCACCTTCTGTTCGCCTTCATAGACCGAGCGGATAAAGTCGGTAAGTTCCTGTCGAAATTTTTTCATTGTGCCTCCAATTCGCGCAGCCGGTCGCGCACCGCCTTAAAATCGGCCCACGCGTCGCGCCTGAGGGACGGGTCGCGCAGCAGCGCGGACGGGTGATAGGTAACCATCATGTCGATGCCGCCGCGCCGGGTCCACTTTCCCCGGTCGCGCCGCACGCGCGCATCCTCGCCCAGCACATAGCGCGCGGCCGTGCCGCCCAGCAAAAGCAATACGCGCGGGCGCACAAGCGACACCTGCGCGCGCAGGTAATCCAGGCAGGCGTTCGCTTCGCTTACCGTGGGCGTGCGGTTTTGAGGCGGGCGGCACTTTACCACGTTCGCTATATAGGTTTCGGTGCGTTCCACGCCGATTTCGTGCAGCAAGGCGGTAAGCAGCGCGCCCGACGCGCCCACAAACGGCCTTCCCAATCTGTCTTCTTCCGCGCCCGGGCCCTCGCCCACCAGCATAAGGCGCGCGGCGGGATTGCCCTCGCCGGGCACCGCGTTACGGCGCGTCTGACATAAAGGACATTTGTTGCAGGCATGTATTTGTTCAAACAGGCTCATCCAGCTGGCCGCCACCGCTTATCCCTCCGCTCATCGATCAATTTCAGGCAGCGCGCTTTCATCCGGCGTTGCCTTTCCCTATTATAGCACGAAGCCCGCGAAAATAAAATGCAACGAAAGCGCGGCGCAAAAATAGCGCCGGAGCGGACGCCGCGCGTATGGGCCTCCCGCTCCGGCGGATGCGATGTATAAAGGCAGGTTACGTGTTTTAAAACGCTCAGGCCGGGTATATCTTTACGGCGGCCAGCGACCAGGGTTCAATCTCAAAGCTGACGTAGCCGCCTTCAACGCGCGCTTCGCCAACCGGCCGTTCGAAAAGATCCACCAATTGCGCGCGCGCGGGGGTAAACGGCACGCGCAGTTTTACCGTTTCGGCCTGCCCGCGGCTTTCAAAGGCGCGAGCCAGCAGCGCCTGGTCGCTCGTGCGCTGTATGGAGGAGAGCACGCAGCCCTCGGCCTCGAACGCGGCAAGCGCGTCCCTGGGCGGCAGTTTGCCCGCATGTACGCCGGTAGGCGCCGCTATCATGGGCCGCACGCACGCCTCGGCGCGGCGCTTTAACGCCACCGCGCCGGCCTGATCGGCCGAAATCCACAGCTGGATGTGGTGTATGCCGCGCTCCGGATAGGGATCGGGCTGAATAGCCGTATTAATCAGCGTCGCGCTGAGCACGCCGTCCGACAGGCGGTAGCCGTACTTGCAGTCGGTAATCAGCGCCGTGCCGTTTGCCTGCGCAAAGGAAAGCGCGGGCACGTCCATGGCCTTTGCGGCGCGGGTGATAAACCCGGCGGGCACGTCGCACAATATGGCGTCGCTCTCGCCGACAGGCGCGCAGAAGCTGAGCACCGGCACGGTCTGTTGAGCGTTTGCCGCCTCGTTCCAGTCCACCTCCAGGGCGTATTTCAGCGCGCGCGCGCCCGCGTCCAGGGAAACGGTGGTCTTTACCGTGGAGCGCATAACCTTGTGCTCCATAACCAGCTGGCTGCGCAATTCGCCCTGCACGACGTACAGCCGCACGGTCTCGTCCACCGCTTGGCTGGAGAGATGGCGTCCGATGTGCCACGCGTCGCTGGTCGCCTGCTCGGTCTGGATAAGCCGCAGTCCCGCGCCCGCCTTAAGCGCCTCGCGGCCGGTTTGCTTATCAAATAGCGATAAAAGTTCGCCGCTGCCGCCGTGGAACCGAGCGCGGATAAACTCGTTTTCCAGCACCACTTCGCCCATGGGCCGCTCCACGCGGTCATCCGTCAGTCGGTAGGTGGGATAACTTTCAACCGGGGATTCGCATATCGCGTAGGCGGCATAGCCCAGCGCGGGAACCTGCGCCTCGATCAATACGCGCACAAAATGATGCGACCAGTAGTGCTGGGGCGTTTTGTCCAGCAGCTGGAAGCGGACGTCGTTGCCCTCGCAATCGATCACGCGCAGCCTGCGCAAATCGCCCGCGTAATCCCACACCACGCATTCCACCGGCTCTTTTCGGGGCGTTGAGGCGGGATTGAACACCGTATACACGCGCGTTTTGCCCGCGCCGCGCTCCGGATTGGGCACGCCCGCGTAGCTGCCCAGCCCAAAGCCCACGCCCGCGCCTTCGGACAGAGAATCGGCGATTGCCGCATCGCCCGGGAACATGGACGTATCCACCGCTTCGGAAAGCAGGCGGCAGGCCCTGGCCTGTTCGGTCTGGGCGTGCGCCAGCGCCTCGGACAGCACGCCCATGGCGTGTTCGCGGCTTTCCTGTACGCAAGACCCGGTCAGAATATCATGGAAATGGGTAAAGAGCACCTTTTGCCAGGCCTGGTCCAGCCGCCCGGCGGGATAGCCCACCGGCGCTTTAAACGAGCCCAGCGCGCACAGCTTCTCCGCGTCCAGCAGCGCCGCCTCCGCGCGCCGGTTGGCCATCTTGATCCGGCTCTGCGTGGTATAGCATCCGGCAAATATGGCGTTCAGCTCATGGTCGATTACCGGCAGCTGTTCGCGCACCGATTCGGCTTTTTTGAAAAACTCGTCCAGCGTGCCAAACCGCAGCGTGGGGAACACCGGCCAATCGCGCATTTCCAGCACGCGCTCCACGTCCCGGCGGGTAGGTCCGCCGCCGTGGTCGCCCACGCCGTATACCACCATCGCCGTCTTAAGCCCGGCGCACCTGCGGCTAAGCTCTACCGCGCCGGTGCCATTGTCGGGATTTACCCCGCTGTTATACCAGTAAGGTTCCTTGTACACCAGCACTTCCTTGCCCGAGGGCGCGCGGTACCGGTACAGCGTCAAATCGTCCTGCAGGCCGCGGCAGTGATAGTAATAGGGCACGCCGCCAAAGGTATTAATCTCGGGCACAAAGCGGCTGTGGCCGAACGTATCCGGCGAAAAGTCCACCTTAACCTTGTCCGGGTCCACGCCCCAGACCGAATGCAGATAGTCGCGCGTCAGGCGGATATGCCGCAGGAGCGATTCGGTATCGGGCATGTTCTTATCGGTTTCCACCCAGGCCGAAGCGGTCACTTCCCAGCGTCCCTCTTCGATGCGCGCACGGATTTCGTCCATCATCTCGGGCGCGTATTCCTCGATAATTTTATAAACCGAGGCCTGCGACTGCGAAAAGGTAAAGTCGGGATATTCGCGCATCAAATTCAGCATGGTCTGGAAGGTGGATATGGTAACGGCCACGGTTTCATGCCAGCCCCACATCCAGTTCATATCGATATGCGCGTGGGCGATGTAGAGCACCTCGTAGCGCTTCGCCTCTTTGGCCAGGGGCAAAAGCGCCTCCTCCGCCTGAGCGCACGCGCCGCGCGTAAGCACGCCGTGCTCCTTCATGCATGCTTCCAGCGCCAAAAGCGCGCGGTCGATATCCTCGGCCCATATATTCTGCTGCGCGTCGTTCATTTGAAGCGCAAAGTTCAGCTCGCTCAGAACCCTCATTATGTCCGCGTTGGGCCTGGTAACGCCGTTAAGCTCTTCAACCGACGCGCCGAAGGTAAATTCAAAGTGCGGTTTTTCCCGGTTTCCGCCCACCAGTTTTTTTAACTGCGCAAATCTGGCAAACAAATTCATAATGAACCTCCGCAAGCGTCTCAACGGACGCGTTTATCTGTTGACAGATAAGGCCGGACGCCTCTTTGGCGTCCGGCCTTAGGATGTTGACAAAGTCAACATACTGCCAGAGCGCTTAGAATGCCTGCAAGACAAGGAAGCGAACTTGCAAACAAGGGAGCTTACTT
>CAWVLE010000254.1:0-13493 GCA_963929805.1 uncultured Eubacteriales bacterium
AACGTGGGTATGGATATCGGCGGCGGTACCGCGCGCGCCATGGTGCTGGGTTATAATACGGCTGCGCCGCGCGACGGCGATATGGCCGCGATATGCGCGCACATTGAAAGCGCGCTGCGCGACGGGGCGCAGGGCGTATCCATCGGGCTGGAATACATTCCGGAAAATCTGTATGACACTAAGACGTTACTTAAGGCGCTTGAGCCCATGCGGGGCGCGGACGTACCGCTGGCGGTGCATCTGCGCGGCGAGGGCGACACGCTGAGCGATTCCCTGGAAGAGGCGTTCGTCGTGGCAAAGACGCTGGGCGTTCGGCTGCACATCAGCCACCTTAAGTGCATCGGGCGGCGCAACTGGGGCCGTTCGGAAGAGATACTTAAAAGGATCGAACGCGCGCGCGAGGATGGATTGGAGATCACCTGCGACGTATACCCCTATACGGCCGGTTCCACCCGGCTTATGCAGATTTTCCCGCCTGATATTCAAATTGGTTCTACGGAACGTGTGTTGCGCAACCTGCGCGATAATCAGTGCCGCGCGCAGCTTAAGCGCATATGGGCCTCGCGCAGCGACCGGTTTGAAAACTATGCGGAAATGCTCGGCTGGGATAAGATCATCCTTTCCGGTCTGACACGGCGCGATAATATGAAGTATACCGGCATGTCCATTGCGCAGGCCGCGCGTGAGCGCGGGCAGGATCCGGGCGATTGCGTATGCGATTTAATGGTATCCGAGCGGCTGCAAATTGCCATGATCGACCACATCGCGCGGGAAGACGATGTGGAAAACATTCTTTCCTGGCGCGATTGCGCGGTGATATCCGACGCAACCTACCCCGACGGCGGAATGCCGCATCCGCGCGTATACGCGGCCTTTACCGAGGTAATCCGCACCTATGTGCGCAAAAAACAGCTTTTATCCCTGAGCGAGGCCGTGCGTAAAATGACTTCGCTGCCCGCGCAAATTTATAATCTTAAGGGAAAGGGCCTGATTGCCAAGGGGATGGATGCGGATATCTGCCTTTTCGACCCGGACGAGGTGGATACCCGCGCAACCTATGAATATCCGTGCCGCATGTCCACAGGCATGGAGCGCGTGTTGGTCAACGGCGCGATTGCGTTCCGGGACGGCTATATGACCGAGGTTCGCGCCGGCCGCTTTTTAAGGCGCGCCTAGCGCGATGGCTGCGCGCCGGGCTTGCCCCGCAAGAAATGTCTCAGGCGCGGCGGCGCGAAGAAAACCTGAAAAAACGAAGGGCGCAGGATCCAATGCAGATCCTGCGCCATTTATACCTGTAAAGGCCCTTTGAGCCTGGGTGGCGAACCGTTTTGGAAAGCGCGTCAGCGTCCCTGAACGGCGGTATTGCGCCTGAGCATATCCACCAGGCGGTAGGCGCCGGGGATAAAGGCGGCGATGAGGCACAGCGCGGCGTCCGGCCCGAGATATCCCACGTTATAGGTCAGGGAATAGGCCAGCGCCGTCTGATCGGCGGGCGCATACTCCGCGAAGAACACCGTGCCGGACAGCACGGCCATAATATAGCGGCCAAGCGAGCCGAGCACGATGGCGACGGGCAGCTGTAGCCATTTGTTCTTATCTTTCAGGGGCATGTAATTTACCAGGCCGCCCAGCGCCATCGCGCCAAAGGCCAGGGGATAATCTACCAATAATTGAATGGGATGAATGACGTAGGGATCCTGCACAAGCTGCAACAGGCCGTAGGCGCAGCCGACCACCGCGCCCTTAAGCGGTCCGCAGGCTACGGCAAAAAGGATAAGCGGCAGCATGGACAGGGGCGTGACAGAGCCGCCCTGCGGAAATTTTACCAGGCGAATGCAGCTGAGCACAAAGGCGATGGCGATGCACATGGCCGCGTTGGCCAGCGTGCGGCTGTCCCAACGCGCCTTTTTACTGGCCACGATCAACACGATAAACAGCGCTACCAGCGCCACGATAATGGCGCCCGTATACCACTTGATTTCAAGCAATCCGCTAAAATCAAACCATTGCGCGGGCGCCTCTTCCTCGGCCTCTTCCACGGACGACTCTACGGATTCTTCTACCTGAGCGTCCGGGGCCGGTTCGGCGGTTTCTTCGGCGCAGGCGATACAGGCGAGTAAGCCCAGCGAAAGCGCCAATGCCAAGACGAGCGAAACGATCCTTTTCATGTATGTGCCCTCCCGTGTAAAAAAAATTGCAAATGATGCCGCCACAGGGTATAATGGACATACAAAAACCGCATATACAAAACCGTATATGCGGGAAAGCGCATGCGCAACGATACTGCGCTTCCGCTTCCCTACGGTGGGATTATCCACGTCAGGTTCCAAGGGACAGGATGATGTCATCCATCTCAGCCCGTCAGGGCGCCCCTAGCGTCATCTGCAACGCTATTATACGCACGCGAATATCGTTTTGTCAAGGCCCGCACGATTAATAAAACGACGGAGGAATGTAAATGCCTAGCCATTTTCTGGCCTATATGGCGCGTATGAAATTTATAAAACGCTGGGGGTTAAGGCGCAGCACGCATGAGGAAAACGATCAGGAACACTCGCTGGAGGTAACCATGATCGCGCATGCGCTGTGCGCCATACGGCGCGCGCGGTATCATACGCCGGTAGACGAGACGCTGGTTATCAAGCTCGCCATTTATCACGAGGCGGCGGAAGTTATTACGGGCGATTTGGCGTCGCCGATCAAGTACTTTAACCCGGAGATAAAAAAGGCCTTTGGCCGGATTGAGCAGATTGCATCAAAAAAATTGCTGGGATACCTGCCGGAGGATTTACAAAGCGAATACGAACCGCTGCTTTTGCCCGATAAAAAACAGGAGGCGTGGCGTATTGTAAAGGCGGCGGACAAATTAAGCGCGTATTTAAAGTGCCTGGAGGAGCTTTCCTGTGGCAACGCTGAATTTGAACGGGCTAAAATGTCGCTTGAACGCGAGCTGAAAGCGCTTTCGCTGCCCGAGGTAGAGGATTTCATGCGCGATTTCGCGCCAAGTTTTTCGTTGTCTCTGGACGCGCTGAACTAATTTGGATGCGATGATTCAGATTCACTATACCATAACAACAAAAGCTGCAAAACATTTTTGTGAAGTTGGGGACTGGAATTTTGGGCTGAAATTCGCTATAATTTAACCATGGTGTAAGTTTTCCTGAGGTTGAGGGCGAACAAAAAATAAGGAGGATTCAGCTATGGCAAGCGTAACTCTGAAAAACATTTACAAAATCTATCAGGGCGGTGTCACCGCAGTTAGCGATTTTAATCTGGACATTGAAGATAAAGAGTTTATCGTTCTGGTCGGTCCTTCCGGCTGCGGTAAATCCACGACCCTGCGCATGGTTGCCGGTCTGGAAGAAATCTCTGAAGGCGAACTCTATATCGGCGATAAGCTGGTCAACGACGTAGCGCCCAAGGATCGCGACATTGCCATGGTGTTCCAGAACTACGCGCTGTATCCTCATATGACGGTATATGATAATATGGCTTTCGGACTTAAGCTGCGCAAAACGCCCAAGACCGAAATCGAAAAGCGCGTCCGCGAGGCCGCCAGAATTCTGGATATCGAACATCTGCTCAACCGTAAGCCTAAGGCTCTGTCGGGCGGCCAGCGCCAGCGCGTTGCGTTGGGACGCGCTATCGTTCGTGAGCCCAAGGTGTTCCTGATGGACGAGCCTCTGTCCAACCTGGACGCTAAGCTGCGTGTGCAGATGCGTACTGAGATTACCAAGCTGCATCAGCGCCTGCAGACCACCTTCATCTACGTTACCCACGACCAGACCGAGGCCATGACGATGGGCTCCCGTATCGTGGTTATGAAGGACGGCTTCATCCAGCAGGTAGATACCCCGCAGAACCTGTACGACTATCCCACCAACCTGTTCGTGGCCGGCTTCATTGGCACGCCGCAGATGAACTTCTTCACCGTCAAGCTGGTCAAGCAGGCCGACGGCGTGTACGCCACCTTTGGCGACAACAAGATCAAGATCCCGGCCGGCAAGCTTCAGAAGTTTACCTCTGACAGCTATATCGGCAAGGAAGTTACCATGGGCATCCGTCCCGAGAACATCCACGACGAAGAAGTGTTCCTGAACAACGCGCCTGAGTGTGCGATTAACGTGAACGTAGAAATCGTCGAGCTGATGGGCTCTGAGACCTATCTGTACCTGAAGACCTCCGGCAAGGAAGGCAACATCATCGCCCGCGTTGACCCGCGCTCTACCGCCCGCACCGGCGACAAGATCCGCGTAGCTTTCGACGCGAACCGGCTGCACTTCTTCGATCTGGACAACGAGTCCACGATCCTCAACCGCTAAGGCACGCGTAATGAGCCGTAAAGGCGTTATTTGTTGATTAAATATCCGCCGTCGGGCTGTGACGAACTTGTCATTTTGCCTGGCGGCGGATATACTATATATAGGGTTTAACGTTTTATGCGCGCGCAATTGGGCGCTGGACGTGTACCCGGTAATAAAAAACCGCAAAGCCATTTTTGCGCTGTGGCGCTGCGTTATAACAGCCTTTAGGAGGAGAACGGGATGTATCTTGATCACAGGGTAGTTGCAAAAATTGCCAGGGTTTTATCTAAAATAAACATGAATGTGATGTTGCTTGACAATAACGGACAGGTGATCCTTCCGGAGGATAACCACAGGGAATTTACCTTGCCGGAAGCTGTGCGCAACAATCCGTCCGAACCGCTGGTGTATGGCGGCTTTACCCTGATCGGAACAGAGGGGAATCAGCCATTGTTTTTGTGCCTGCCCGGGGATTCGCCCGATGTGGGAAGCTGCGCCGTATTGTGCGCGGAGCTTGTCAACATGCTCACCCGCGTGGATTTGCCGCATGCCGACCGGGAACAGTCCTATCGCTGCATATTGCGCGACGAAGTGGAAGGCGCCGAGCTGGAATCGCTGGCTATGGAACACGGTATCCAGCTGGAGCGCAACCGCTGCGTGATTTTGCTGCATTTAAATAACGTCGATACCGAGACCACGCTTAACATACTGCAAAATGTCGTTCCCGAAAACGGAAACGATACGATTGTGGAGTTGGACCGCCACACCGTAGTGTTAATCAAAACGCTGGAAGAGCAGGAAGATTACGACGAAATGGAGCAGATGGGTCTGGCCATCGAAAGCACATTTGTCAACGAGACCAGCTATCCGGTGTTTATCGGCATTGGCGAACCGAAAAAGAATCTGTCGCAGATATCGGAGTCCTTCCGCGAAGCGCGCCGCGCTATCGACGTGGGCCGCATTTATCGCCGCGAAGAGCACGTGTTTATCTATCGCAAGCTGCTCCTGGAGCGATTCCTGGCCGACGTGCCTGCGGATATGAGCCAGCGTTACAACGCGATGCTGTTTAACCGCAAAACCGCGCGCCTGTTTAACGAGGAAATGCTGCACACCATTGAGAAATTCTTTGAGAACAGCTTAAACCTTTCCGAAACCGCGCGCCAGATTTACATTCACCGCAATACGCTGGTGTATCGCCTGGATAAGGTGCAGCGCATTATTGGGCTGGATCTGCGCGCCTTTGACGACGCGGTTACCTTCAAGATGATGATGCTTTTGGGCAAAAACGCAAACGACCGCAATAAGTGGCGTTAACCCTCGTTGGCAAACCGGCCGGCCGATGCCGTCTAAGGGCGCCTGTGCGCTTTGTTTTAGGCGGCATAAGGATTGTAAGGCCGCATAACCTCTCAATAGACGTCTCTTGCCCGGCCGTAAACGGCGTGCGCGCCATGGCGGCGCGCGGGCTGTGCGCGGTGCGAGTGAATTGGCAAGGGCCGCCCGGCAGGGTGGTCCTTGTAAAATTAGGATTGGGAGGCCGGGCCTTTGAACATGAAAAAACGCGCCCTGGTTATCGTGGCGGTTGTATGGATGGTGCTGGTCGTAGCCGGTGTATCTTCCGCGGTTACGATGGCGATGTGCGGCGCAAGTTTCATGGGCGCGAACACTTCGTCCGGCGACGGCGCTGTGCTGGTTACCGATGCGGAGTATGAAATTATAGACCGCTACAGCCGTCTGGACGAGGTGCGCAGCATTTTGCAAACCGAATATTATCTGGAGCTGGACGGCGACGAGCTGGTGCTGGGCGCAATCCGCGGCATGATGGACGCGGTGGGCGATCCGTACACCTTTTATTACACGCCTGAAGAAATGAACGCCATGACCGAACATACCCAGGGCGTATACGAGGGCGTAGGGCTGCTGTTGTCGGCGGATAAAGACGGCGAACTGGTCGTGCTGCGCATATTCAGCGATACGCCGGCGGAGGCGTCGGGCATTGCGGTGGGCGACCGGATTGTAGAGGTAAACGGCGAACCGGTCAGCGCCCAAACCGATAAGGAAATGGACGAGGCCATCGCCCGGATTAAGGGCGACGCTCAAAATTCCGTTACTGTGCGCGTGCGGCGCGGCGACCAGTTATTAGATTTTTCCCTTTCCTCCGCCACGGTCAACATCGACCGGGTGGAATACGAAATGCTTTCCGGACAGATCGGCTATATCGGCATATACGAATTTATGGGTAACGATGTAGACGGCTTTAAAAAAGGGCTAAATGCGCTAAGCGAGCAGGGCATGCGCGCTCTGATTATCGACGTGCGTTCCAATCCGGGCGGCCTGTTAACCGACGTGGTGGAAATCGCCGATCTGCTTTTGCCCAAGGGCCTGATCGTATACACGCAGGATCGTTACGGCCGCCGCGAGGAGTATTACTCGGACGAAAGCGCACTGGATATCCCCATGGCCGTGCTGGTAAACGGGATGTCGGCCAGCGCATCCGAAATACTGGCCGGGGCGCTGCAGGATTACGGCGTGGCGGCCGTTGTGGGCGAAAAGACCTACGGCAAGGGCATTGTGCAAACCGTAATTCCGTTTAGAAGCGATTACGCGGGCATGCAATTAACCACCGCGCGCTATTACACGCCTAAAGGCAGATCCATACACGGCGTGGGCATTGAACCGGATGTGGAGATATCGTTGGACGATGAACTGCTCACGAGCGGCAGCGCAAATCTGGAAGATCAGGACGCCCAGGTACGGGGCGCGTGCGAACTGCTGCTAAAGGAACTGGAAAAGCGCTCGTAAGGAGGTGTCGGGTATGGCAAAAGATAGGGCGGACGCGCGTTGGGCGTGGATGCTGTTCATCGCAGGGCTGGCCGCTTTGTCGCTATTGCTCGTGCCCGATATCGCGCTATACGCAGTATGCGGCCATATCGTGCGCGCGTTGGTAAGCTTTTTCATGGCGATGGTGCTGTTTCGCGTATCCGGCCGGGCGGCGATCGGTTTTTGCATAACGACCGTATTGTACGCCTACGTAATCGGCGCGGAGGAAACGGGCATGATGCCCTTTGACATACTGGCGGGGCTGGCCTTTGTGCTGTGCGTGGGGCTGAGCGGCCGCGTGAATTTTCTGCGCATTGTGTTGGGCAGTCTGGCCGGCGCGGCGGTGTCGGCCATGGGCATGCTGTGTCTGATGGCGCTTCACAAGCAAAGCGGATGGTTGGATGGGCTGTTTTACACGCTCAGCCGCCAGTGGCAACCGCTGTTGGCTTCGCTGGCGGGTTATTTGGCGGGCGGAGCTTTGGCGCGTCCCAGAAATAGCGCTGGGACATAAAGCTTAACTGGACGTATCCTGATTTTCTGCATGAAAAAAAGGCGCCTCGATCGCGGCCGACGCGGTACGGAGCGCCTTTTTATACGATTTTAGTCTAGCTGAAGCGGGCAAGATTTTGGTATTGCCCGGGGAAAGAGTCTGCTATCTCGATCGCGTTTACCGTCTTTTTGTAAAACATAAGCGCGTCGTCTACCCAGCCGATAATGGCGTATGCATACCCCATTTCGCGCATTGCGCACAGGCCGCGCAATAGCAGCGCCCGGCCCACGCCCAGGCCTCGCATCGCCTCTGCCACGCCGATGGGGCCAAAGTAGCCGCGCATGGCCTCTATGCAGGCAAACCCCTGTATCTTTTGATCCTTTACGGCGATGAAACAGCCGTTGTTCACCATCGAAACGGCGGCCTCGTCCGCCCAACCCTGGCTGAAATGCTCCAGGGCAAACTGGCGCACCGGCGTAAGATCGGTGGGAAGCGCGCGTTTAATTAAGATACCGTCTTCTTTCAGACGCTTAAGCAGCGCCTCGTCCTCCTGGACGGTATACAGCTTAACCAGCATATCGCAGGGCATTGGGCTTCCTCCTTTTTGCATTTTAAGTTAATGGGAAAGCGAAATATGGCGCACCCGGCCGCAGCTGAGCCGCCCTTCCGGGCAGCGGCCGGTAATTTCACAGCTGGGGCCGAAATGGTCGAATATCTCGCCCGCGCGTTCGCGCAGCTGCTCAAGCAGCGATTGCGTAAAGGCGCGAATTTCCCATTGCGCCCGGTTACAGGCGCGCAGCCGTATAAAATGGGCCAGTTCGCGCGCGTTCATCGTCACCAGCGCGTTTACCATGCCGCCGCTGAGCGCAAAATAACTAAGCACATCCTCGGACTGCGTATATTCGCACATGGCCTTCAGCGCGTGATAGTTGCGCTCAAAGGATTGGACATATACCTCGCGCGCCGTATCGTTTGCGGCGACCGTCGCCGGCAGCACATAGCCGCCCCGGCGCAGGCTGAACCACACCGGCTCAAATACAGGCGACTGGATTCGATGCCGGGCCAGATGGGTGACGGCCGACAGGGAAAGGTTCTCCATCAGGAAGGTATAGTTCAGGCACTCCAGCTCCCTCGCGCGCGCGTCGCGCACCAGCGCGCGCACCGCCCGGCTTAAATCGGCCGTATCAAACCGGCCGCCAAAATCCAGCGCGGCGCGCAAAAGCGCCTGTTCGTCGGCGGGCGCGCTGATAAGGCTTACGCGGCCTTCGTCCACATGGGGCGGACAAAAATCGGCCTGGAACGGGCGCGCGGCGCATTGCGGGTGGTTTTCAAAGCTTTGCGAAAGCACGCCCGGATATATCTTTTCAAATTGCTCGGATAACTGCCCGCCCAGATCGGCCAGTTCGGCGTAGGCGCGGCCTCTGCCATGAAGCATGGCCCAGATAATGTGCATCAGTTCCCGCGCGTTGCAGCTTACATAAAAATTGCTTAAAAAGCAATAGGGCAGCACAAACCGGGCGTCTTCGCGCGGAATTTCACATTCCAGCAAACGCGCGTAATCTTCAAACCGCGCGCGCATGTTCTGCTCGTACAACGCGCGCGCCGGGCCCGAAAGTTTTTCGGGCGTGTAAAAACCGGCGTTTTGAAAATTGACGTATCGCCGGGATTTTACGGTAAAGGACGCCAGGCGAAATTCAATGAGAAACTGCTCGACCAATACGGACACGTTCTCAAAGGCGATGGAAAAGCAGTGATGCTCCACCACCGATTGATGCCCGGACGAAAGCACCTTCTTTACCAGCGCCTGATCGCGCGCAGCGCCGGCCGCTTTTTCGTAAATGCTTATTGCCGGGCCTTCCTGCGTGGATATCCGTCCGGCCGACGCGCATACTTTCGCGCCGTTTTCGGTTTGCGCCAGTATCAAAGCGCGCGGCGTTGGATACATGGTTGTTTCCTCCATTCAAACGCTTGATAACCCTGTTCATTCTATCAGATATTCTACAAGAAAAGCAAGCGCATTTATCCGCATGTCGCCTGACGACGGTGGTTATAAACGCATGTAATATGCGTATATCTGGCGGACAATTTCGCCGATGGGACGCAGGGCGTCTATTTTTAATACCGGGCATTCCAGGCGCGCGGCCTGCTCCTCAAGCGGGCCGTGTTGCCGCGCGGCGGCCATGGCGTGAAATTGCTGCTGAGACAGATACATATCGCCGCCGGGCAAGATCCGCGCGCCAAAGCGACGCTGTTCGCGCTGTTCGATTCGCGCCATGCGGATTTGTACGGGCGCGTATAACAGCACGGCCAGCCTGAGCGCGCCGGTAATTTCCGATCCCCAGTCGCAGCCGACCGACGAAAGTACAAAATTGGGGTACGCCTGGATATCCGCTATCAGCATGCGCGTAACCTCTTCCCGCGTGCGGCTGACGGCATAGGGCGTCGTTTGATCGGGAAAATAGTAGTCCTCAACATCCATCCGCCGAAAATGCATCGCCTCGGAAAGCGCGCGCCCCACAGTGGTTTTACCGCATCCGTTCAACCCCATAACCAGAATGCCCGAACGCATTTGACCACCGCCTTGAGGGTATTTCAACCATTACCATACCACAAAACGCTCTGGGCGGCAACGCCGGGCGCGGCGCGAAACCGCTTAAATTGCGGCGATCTTAAATTTTGTTTGCAGCCTTGCGGCCGTAAAACAGGGGATTTTTCGCCCGTGACGCGGGGAAAAATGACATAAAACGCACATATCCGTGTAAAAAATGTTGCCAAAGAGCGGCCGCGTGTAACAATCGAACACGGCGTAAAATCAGCGACAGAATGCCGAAATTGCTATCTATCGTGTTGACATAGATTGTAAACCCCCATATAATGTATATTGCGCCGCCGGGCGGCGCGAGGGCGGACGCACAGTTATGCGTGTCCGCCGTTTATGCGGGCACATGTCCGCGGTAGAATAATTTGGAGGCGACACCGGATGATTAATACCATCAAAAAGCGCGACGGACGAGAAGTGGAATTTGCGCCCGAAAAAATTACCGGGGCGATACTTAAGGCCTTTGCGGCCAGCGGCAGCGCCAAGACCGAAGAGACGGCCCGGGAATTGACCGCGCAGGTGGTCGCTTTGCTGGAAGCAAACGAAAATATCACCGTGCCCACCGTGGAAGAGACGCAGGATACGGTAGAACGCGTTCTGATTGAAAACGGGTTTGTGCGCACCGCGAAAAGCTATATTCTCTACCGCGCGGAGCGCAGCCGCGTGCGTGAAATGAACACGCGCCTTATGCATATCTACGAAGATATCACCTTTAAGGATGCCGTGGACGCCGACATTAAACGCGAAAACGCCAACATCAACGGGGATACCGCCATGGGCGCCATGCTGAAATATGGCTCGGAGGGCGCCAAACAGTTTAACATCATGTTTGTGCTTAAACCGGAGCACGCCAAGGCCCATCAGGAGGGCGATATCCATATTCACGATATGGATTTCCTCACGCTGACCACCACCTGTTGCCAGATTGACCTGATCTCGCTGTTTAGAAACGGTTTTTCCACCGGGCACGGGGTGCTGCGCGAGCCGCAGGACATCTACAGCTATTCGGCGCTGGCCTGCATCGCCATACAGGCCAACCAAAACGACCAGCACGGAGGCCAGTCGGTGGTGAATTTTGACTATTCCATGGCCGAAGGCGTGCGCAAGACCTTTTGCAAGCGTTACCGCGACAACGTGATTCGCGCGCTGGAGCTGAAAACCGGCATGGAAAACGCCGACGAATTTGTGCGCGCCTATATGCAAAAGCTGCAAAACGAGGGCTTGTACGCCCGCCTGTCGCCGCGGGAAGAATTTGTCGCCGCCGAGGCAAAAGCGCTATGCGAATGCAATCTGACCGGGGAAGAGGCCGCGCAGATACAAAGTTTTGCCCAGCGCCGGGCCGAGCAGGAAACCGACCGGGCTACCTATCAGGCGATGGCAGCGCTGATTCACAACCTGAATACGATGAACTCGCGCGCCGGCGCGCAGGTGCCTTTTTCCTCCATCAATTACGGTATGGATACCTCGCCCGAGGGGCGAATGGCAATGCGCAATTTGCTTTTGTCCACCGAACAGGGGCTGGGCAACGGCGAAACGCCCATCTTTCCCATCCAGATATTCCGCGTAAAAGAGGGCGTCAATTACAATCCGGGCGAGCCAAACTACGATCTGTTCAAGCTGGCGATGCGCGTTTCCGCCAAACGCCTGTTTCCGAATTTTTCCTTCCAGGACGCGCCGTTTAACCTGGCCTACTATAAAGCGGGCCATCCGGAAACCGAAATCGCCTACATGGGCTGCCGCACGCGCGTGATGGCCAACGTATACGATCCGGACAAGCAGATTTCCAACGGGCGCGGCAATTTGAGCTTTACCACCATTAACCTGCCGCGCATCGCCATTAACGCCAACCATAATGTGGACGCGTTTTTTGCCGAACTGGACCGCAAGATCGACCTGGCGGTAGACCAGCTGTTTGAACGTTTTGAAATCCAGGCGCGCAAGCGGGTGTATAATTTCCCCTTCCTGATGGGGCAGGGCGTATGGCTGGGCAGCGAAAAACTGGATTGGAACGACGAAGTGCGCGAGGTGCTTAAGCACGGCACGCTTTCGGTGGGCTTTATCGGGCTGGCCGAAACGCTCAAAGCGCTGGTGGGCAAACATCACGGCGAAAGCGAACAGGCGCAAAACCTGGGCTTGGAAATTATCACCCACATGCGCGCGCGCATGGACGAATACAGCCGTAAAACCGGCATGAACGTCACGCTGCTGGCCACGCCGGCCGAAGGTTTGTCCGGCCGGTTTGTAAAGCTGGACCGCGAGCGTTACGGCACAATCGAGGGAATTACCGACCGGGAATACTACACCAACAGTTTTCACATCCCGGTATATTTCCCCATCGGCGCGGCGCGTAAAATACAGTTGGAGGCGCCCTATCACGCGCTGACCAACGCCGGACATATCTCCTATGTGGAACTGGACGGCGACACCGCGCAGAATCTGGAGGCCTTTGAAAAGATCGTACGCCTGATGAAGGAATCGGGCATCGGCTACGGATCGATTAACCATCCGGTGGACCGCGACCCGGTGTGCGGCTATAACGGCATTATCGGCGATACCTGCCCGGTGTGCGGGCGCAGCGAGGACGAGCATAAATTTGAGCGTATTCGCCGCATTACCGGCTATCTGGTGGGCACGCTGGACCGGTTTAACAACGCCAAGCGCGCCGAGGAACGCGACCGCGTAAAGCATCAGGTATCCCAATAAGCGTCGTATACGGCGGCGTTCACCGCCGCGCGCGCCGCAGGGAGGCGGTAAGACATATGGAAATTCGGATCGCGGGCACGGCGGACGACTCCATTGTGGACGGGCCCGGCTTTCGCTATACGGTGTTCACGCAGGGCTGCCCGCACCATTGTCCCTTTTGCCATAACCCGCAGACCCATGATTTTTCGGGCGGGCGCGTTGCCGGTACGGACGCGCTGCTGGCGCAGATGGCAAAAAACCCGCTGCTGGACGGGTTGACCCTGTCGGGCGGGGAACCGTTTTGCCAGGCCGAGGCGTGCGCCCATTTGGCGCGTGGGGCGCGCGCGCTGGGATTAAACGTATGGGTGTACAGCGGCTACACCTTTGAGGAGCTGACCGCGCCGGACGCGCCGCGGCCGTGGCGTACGCTGCTCACATGCTGCGACGTTTTGGTGGACGGCCGGTTTGAAATCGCCCTGCGCACGCTGGAAATGCGTTTTCGCGGCTCGAAAAACCAGCGGCTGATCGACTTGCCGGCCTCGCTTGAATCGGGCTGCGCATGCATGGTGCGCGAATAGCGCCCCGGCCAGGAGGGGATAAA
>CAWVLE010000255.1:0-5677 GCA_963929805.1 uncultured Eubacteriales bacterium
GTCTTGGCGCGTACGGCGATAAGCCTTTGCCCTGCCAGGCCGCGCTTAACGGGAAAGCGTAAATCGCGCCGCGCCCGATTACTGATAGGCCTTTAAGGTCTCCTGATAGACCTTGGTCACGGCCTGCAAAAAATCCATGTGCGCAAAATCGCGGTGGTATACAATGCGCGTTTCGCGCACCATGCTCAGGTTCTCAATGGGCAGGGCCACCAGCTTGCCCTTGCGTATCTCCTTGACGCAGGCGCTTTTGGGCAGCACGGACACGCCCAGGTTTTTGCGCACCAGGTCCTTTATGGTGGCGATGTTGTCCACCTCTATGGCCACGTTGTAGTTGTCGGGCGTGTCGTTTAAGCTGCGCAGCGTGGAATCAAACAAAACGCGCGTGGCCGAGGAGGGCAGCCGCAGGATCATCCGTTCTTTCCGAAGTTGTTCCAGCGTAATCATTGCATTGCGGGATAACGGGTTGCCGGCCGACATGACGCATACCAGAAAATCCGTGTCCAGCACCAGCGAACTTAGCGCGCGGCTGCCGGTGGCGCCCTCCACGATGGCCAGGTCCAGCTCGTAATTTTCCAGCATTGTATAAAGATTATTTATGGTATCCGTAAGGATAGTAATACTAAAGCCGCTGGATTCGCCGCCGCACTTGGCCAGCGCCTCGGTGGTCAGATTGCTCTCGGCGGTGTGGGTAACGCCGATGCGCAGCCGGGTGACGCGCCTGTCCGGGCTGGCCAGCTCCTGAGTGAGCCGGCTGTAAAGCGCCGCCATGCGCCGCGCGTACCGCACGGCGATTTCGCCCTCGGCGGTCAGCTTCAGGCCGCCCTTGCCCCGCACAAACAGCGTGACGCCAAATTCTTCCTCCAGCTGGCTGATGTGATGGCTTACCGCCGGCTGGGTAAGGGATAGCTGTTTGGCGGCCTTTGTAAAATTGCGTTGCTCCGCAACGGCCAGCAAGGTGTTCAGCGTGGCGCTCAGCATATCGTCCTCCATAAATATAACGAATGATAATCAAAAAAATCATAATTTTATTTTATTTAAAAAACAGTGTATCATAGTCCTGTTCAAACGGCAAGGGGGAAAAAGGCGCGGCGTAAAATTTATTTGTGAATCGCGGCCGGGCAAGCCCGGCGGCGCGCGCGGAAGGAGGAAATCAATGCTCAACCGGATTGTACGCGAGGCGATGGAGGGAAACGCGGTGGCGGCCGTGGTTATTTCCATCGCGATGATGTTGTTTTTGGGTTTTGCCATGACGCGGCTGACCAAGCGCCTGCGCCTGCCCAATGTGACGGCGTACATACTTACCGGCATTTTAATGGGCCCCTATTGCATGGATCTGATTCCCGGATCGGTCATAGAGGGCATGAATTTTCTGCCCGATATCGCGCTGGCCTTTATCGCGTTCAGCACGGGCGAGTTTTTCACGGTTTCCGCGCTAAAGAAAAACGGCCCGAAAGTGGCGTTGATAACCGTTACCGAGGCCTGTCTGGCCAGCGTGGCGGTGTTTGCGCTTACCTATTGGGCGTTGGGCGTGGATCTGGCCTTTGCCATCGTGCTAAGCGCGCTGGCCTCGGCCACGGCGCCCGCTTCCACCATGATGACCATACGCCAGACCGGCGCCCACGGCGATTTTGTGGACACGCTTTTGCAGGTGGTGGCCCTGGACGACGTGGTGGGGCTGATCGAGTACAGCGTGGCCATATCGCTGGCGCTGGCGGTAAGCGCGGGGCACGCGCAAACGGGCGCGGCCAGCGTCATAAAGCCCATCGCGGTCAACCTGGGCGTGCTGGCGCTGGGCGGAGGGTTTGGGCTGCTGCTTAAGCTGTTTATGCCTCAAAAGCGCGCCCAGGATAACAAGCTGATTATATCCATATCGCTTTTGTTCGCCTTTTGCGGCATCTGCGCGCTGCTGGACGTTTCGCCGCTATTGGGCTGTATGTCCATGGGCACGGTGTACATTAACCTTACCCACGACGAAAAACTGTTTAAGCAGCTTAACTACTTTACGCCGCCGGTGCTTTTGCTGTTTTTTGTCAAATCCGGCCTTTCCTTCCGCCTGGACGCGCTGGGCGGCGCGTCCGCGGCGGTGGGCGGCGTGCCGCTCATGGCGGTGGGCGCGGTGTATTTTATTGCGCGCATCGCGGGCAAATACCTGGGCGCGTATTGGGGCTGCGCGGCGGCGGGCAAACCGCGCGAGGTGAAAAATTATCTGGGCCTGGCGCTGATTCCGCAGGCGGGGGTGGCCATCGGGCTCGCGGCGCTGGGCGCGCGTACGCTGGGCGGCGAAACGGGCATGGCGCTGGAAACGGTGATACTGGCCTCCAGCGTGCTGTACGAACTGATCGGCCCGGGCTGCGCAAAGCTGGCGCTGTATCTGTCCAAATCCTATTCCAACAAGCTGGAGGATATCGCGCCGGTTCCCGAAACCGCGCCGCAGGGCCAGAAGTTAAGCGCGGTGGAGCTGTTAATCCAGCGCATTCAGGCCATTCAGGCCGAACTGCCCCGAAATACCGTTTCAGAGGAAGAGCAGGCATTTTTGGAGGCGGCGGAGGATCACATCGCGGCGCTTGGCGGCATCCGCGCGGGCGCGGCGCGCAACAGGAGGGGGTAACGTGATGGGACAGGATATCATCGCCAACTGGCTGGGGCCCTGGGCGTGCGGCCTTGGCACGGGCTCGATTCTTTTGCGCGTCGCGCTGTCGGTCGCGCTCTCTTCCATCGTGGGCTGCGAGCGTTCCAGCAAGCGGCACAGCGCCGGGCTGCGCACCTTTATCATCGTGTCGCTGGCCTCCACCACGGCCGCGATTATAGAGGCCTATCTGCTTGAGGCCGGCTACGCCGCGCCCTGGATCAGCGCGGCCGTTATCATCGGCTCGGCGACCATTTCCGGGTATTCCATTTTGTTCAGCTCCAAGGGCCAGATCAAGGGCCTGACCACATCGGCCGGGCTGTGGGCGTGCGGCATGGTCGCTTTGGCCGTGGGCATGGGGCTTTACACAGTGGCGCTGATTTCCTGCGCCGCGCTGCTGCTAAGCCTGTCCATTTTTCCCGCCATCGAAATTTACCTAAAGGATAAGTCCAATCACTTCGAGGTGCACCTGGAGCTGAAAAGCAAGGGCGACCTTCAGTATTTTACCGCCACCATCCGCCGCCTGGGCATGCGCATAGACGACATAGAACTAAACCCCGCCTATCTCAATTCTGGCTTGAGCGTGTACACCGTTTCCTTCACCATCAGCAGCCGGGAACTGAAAAAATACAAAAAGCACAGCGAAATTATCGAGGCGCTGCGCTCGCTGGAGTATATCTCCTACATTGAGGAAATCGGCTAGGCCGCGCGGCCGCGCGCTGTTTACGCAACCCGCGCGGCCGTGGTATAATATCCGCGCGGGGAAGGGAAAAGCCGGATGATTTATCTGTTTTGCGGGAGGCGGTTAAAATGACGCGCTACGACAAACTTGTACGCGATAAAATACCCGAAATCATGCAAAGCCGCGGGGAGCGCCCCCACGTAATCGAACTGGACCCGGCGCGCTACGCGCGGGAGCTGGACCGGAAGCTGGCCGAAGAGACGGCCGAGTACCAGCGCGACCAGAACGTGGAGGAGCTGGCCGACATACTGGAAGTCGTTTACGCCATAGCGGATGTAAAGGGCGTATCCCGCCAGGAGTTGGAGCGCGTGCGCGCGGAAAAAGCCGCCGCGCGCGGCGGGTTTGCCAGGCGGCTTTACCTGATCGGAAAAGACTAGGGCAACGCCGCGCAACCCGGCGCCCGCTGCGCCATATCCGCCTTGCGGCTTGCTTGAAACAGCGCCGCTGTTGCCGGAAAATGCGCAACCGTATCCGGGAAAATTCGCTCGCCGGCGCGCCGCCCCGCGCGCGCGGTATCGACCCGGCGCTCAGGTGTCGCGAAACAGCTTTTTAAAGTAGTGCGCGTAGCGCGCGACCTGGGTGTCGATCGCCTCGGGCGAGCGGATAAAGGCGGCAAACTCCGCCTCGTTTACCCATTTGTAGGCGATGGTTTCGCCCTTTTGAAGGGTTATGGAGCGCTTGCCGCACGCGGTAAAGCACACAAAGCTGGCGTAAAAGGTGTTGCCGCGCACCGAGCGGCCCACCAGTTCAAATTGCCCGTCGCGGATGCCGGTCTCTTCGAACACTTCCCGCCTTATGCAGTCAAGCGCGTCCTCGCCTTTGAGCGCCGCGCCGCCCGCGCTGGCCTCGTACCGGCCGGGGTACAAGGGCTTGGCAAGATCGCGCCGCATCAAAAGAAAGTCGCCGTCCGCGTGCCGCACCAGCGCCTCGCACACCAGGTGATAAAGCCCCGGGGGCACGGGCTCGCCGCGCGCCAGATCCCGGTGGGCAAGCGTGCCGTCGCTTAAATAGGCGTCCCATATCTCCATGCCGCTTTCCTCCGCAACCGTACGCTTTTTTATGTAAACCCAGTATAGCACGCGCGCGCGGCTTTTGAAAGCCCCGCCGCGCGGCCAACCGAAAAATGCGCGCGCCCCGCGGGCGAATAGGCGAATAATGTATATAATACGCGACGATGGAAAGGCGTGATCAGGTGATAATCCGAAACGAACAGGCGCGCGATTACAAACAGGTGGAGGAAATGACCCGGCGCGCTTTTTACAATCTGTACGTGCCGGGCTGCGTGGAACACTATCTGGTAAGCGTCATGCGCGGCCACCCCGACTTCATACCCGAGCTGGATTTTGTGGCGGAAATAGACGGGCGGATCGTGGGCAACATCATGTATACAAAGGCCCGCCTGGTAAACGGGCGCGGCGCGCAAAAGCCCATCCTTACCTTCGGCCCGATCAGCGTGGAGCCGGCCTTTCAACGCAGGGGCATCGGCAAGGCGCTCATCGAGCGCTCGTTTGAGCGGGCGCTTGCGCTGGGCTACGACGTGGTGGTCATATTCGGCGACCCGAAAAATTACGTAAGCCGCGGCTTTAAAAGCTGCGCGCGCTACGGCGTGCGCCTGGAAAACGGCAGGTATCCTTCGGCCATGCTGGTAAGGGAACTGGTCCCCGGCGCGCTTGAGGGCGAAAGCTGGGTGTACTACGACAGCCCGGTTATGAACGTGTCCGAGCAGGACGCGCGGCGCTACGACGACGGGCTGGAAAAGATGGAAAAGCGCCGTCAACCCAGCCAGGAGGAATTTTACATCATGAGCCATTCCTCCGTTGAGCCCTAGCGCCCGCCGCGGCACGGATAAGAGTGGATGAGATAAGGAGGCGTTTTTGTAATGCTAAGTATTGGCGCGATTGTGTGGGGCGTCCAGGACATCGCCCGCGCGGTGGCATTTTGGAGCGCGGCGCTTAACTACAAACTGAAATACCCCGCGTCGGACGATTGGGCGGCGCTGATCCCCGCCGATGGGCAGGGCGTACAGCTTTCGCTGAGCAAAGTGTCCTCGCCCAAGCCCAAAAGGCACCACATGGATCTGTTTACCGACGACCAGGCGGCCGAGGTCGAGCGGCTGATCGCGTTGGGGGCCACCCGTAAGGAATGGCGCTACCCGTCCGGCGCGGATTACGTGGCGCTTAACGACCCGGACGGCAACCCCTTTTGCGTGGTTCAGCGCTAATGCGCGCCGCGTGAAAGCCGGTTGACAAGCGCGCCGGCATCCTCTATAATGTGCTTGTTATATAAGCACATTATAGAGCGGAGAAGCC
>CAWVLE010000256.1:0-10658 GCA_963929805.1 uncultured Eubacteriales bacterium
GTGATATGCACCTCGTTGTCCAGCGTCTCGTCGATGCCCGCGCCAAAGATGATGTTGGCTTCCGGATCGGCGGCCTGGGTAATCAGCTGCGCGGCCTCGTTGATATCGATGATGGAGGTATCGGTGCCGCCGGTAATATTGATAAGCACCGCCCGCGCGCCGTCGATGGAGGTCTCCAGCATGGGGCTGGAAATGGCCTGCTTGGCGGCGTCCACCATGCGGTTTTCGCCCTTGCCAACGCCGATACCCATGTGGGCCAGGCCGCGCGATTCCATAACGGAACGCACGTCGGCAAAGTCCAGGTTGATCAGGGAAGGCACGGCGATCAGGTCGGAGATGCCCTGGATGCCCTGACGCAGCGTATCGTCGGCGATGCGGAAGGCGTCGGTCATCGTAGTGCCCTTGGTCACCACCTGCAAAAGCCGGTCGTTGGGCACGACAACCAGCGTATCCACGTTCAGCTTCAGCTGCTCGATGCCGGCCTCGGCGTTCTTCATGCGCTGGCGGCCTTCAAACATAAACGGCTTGGAAACCACGCCGATGGTCAAAATGCCCATGCTGCGCGCGATTTCGGCGATGACCGGGGCCGCGCCTGTGCCCGTGCCGCCGCCCATGCCGCAGGTTACGAATACCAGGTCGGCGCCCTTAATGGTCTGCGACAGCTCCTCGCGGCTTTCTTCGGCGGCCTGCTGGCCGATTTGGGGCTTCGCGCCCGCGCCCAGGCCCTTGGTCACCTTTTCGCCGATCTGTATTTTGGTGGTCGCTTTGGAAAGCGCCAGCGCCTGTTTATCGGTATTGACCGCGATAAACTCAACGCCGCGCAGGCCGCTGTCCACCATGCGGTTTACCGCGTTGGTGCCGGCGCCGCCCACGCCCACGACCTTTATGGCCGCAAAATTGGTCGTATCCACTTCAAACTCAAGCACAAGGCATCCCCCTCGTCTGCATTTAGCGAAATTATTTTTTAAACAACCCGCGCAGGCCGCCGGCCAGCTTTCCCGGCAGACTGCTTTCCTGCGCTGTACGCTGCTCGATGGAATCAAACACCAGATCGACCAGGCCCAGCGCGCTGGCATATTTCTGGCTGTTCAGCTTGGCCGCCTTGGCCATCGGGCCCTTGACCGGCCTGCCCAGCTTACCGGCCAGATATTCGCGCCCGCCGCGCATCATGGCCAATCCGCCGCCGGTCATGAATATCTGTGAACGGGAGCTGAGATGTTTCGCGGCGTCCTTAAGCGCCAGATTGACCATCTCCGCCAGATCGTCCACATCCTTTTCCACTACGCGCTTTACAAAGCTCAGCGGGAAGGTGAGCCGTTTGCCCTCGTTGTCGATCACTTCCGGGTCGCCAACCGGGTCGAACTCGTCCGGCATAAATATGTACGAGCGTTTAATCTGCTCGGCCGCGTGCATGGGAATTTGCAGTTCTGTGGCCAGATCCGCGGCAATGTGGCCGCCGCCCAGCGGCAGCACCACGTGATACACGATCGCGTCGCCTTCCACCACGGAAAATTCGGTGTTTATATAGCCCACGTCGATCAACACCGCCGCGCGGTCGCGGTCCTCCAGCGGCAAAAGCAGCAACGCCTCGCCCATGGACGGCGACAAAAAACCCATAATCGTGATACCCAATTCCTTAAACAGCGCGCGTATATCCTCGATAAAGGCCGGGTCGGCAATGATAAACGATGTGGCGGCCGTCAGCGTCTGGCCCCGAAGCCCCACCGGGGACATGGTCTTTTTCCCGCCGTCCACGCTAAACCAGGCGGGGCTGCGGTGGATCACCACGCCGCCCTGGTCAATCAAATTGAGCTTGTCCGCCGCGGCATCCTCCACGGCGTTTACATCTTCGTCGGCCACCCGTCCGTCCGCCGCGCGCACCGGAATCTGCGCGTCGGTAGAGACGACCCGCATGTAGTCGCACGGCACGCCCACGTACAGCTCCTTTATGTGGGTCTTGGCCTCCAATTCCGCGGCGCTAATGGAGCTTCGCACCGCCTCGCTCAGCTTTTCGGGCGCGTTCCAATGCCCGTCTATATACCCGTCATATGGCACGGTTCCCGAGCCGATGATGTCGCAGCGGTTAAACCCGCCGCTCTCGGCCAGCAGGGTAACGATTTTTGACGTGCCAAAGTCTATGGCAGCGGCTACGTTCTTCATGGAAATTCAATCGCCTGCCTCGTTCTTCGTCGGTATAGAGCACCTACTCTTATCCACATTATACTTTATTATACATGTTTTTTTGGCGCTTGAAAAGGGTTTTTGCCGTTTTCAAGGCTAAATTCCTGTGATTAATCGGCGTTTCGCGCGCAAATGGCATAATTTACCGGCGCGCGACGGCTTTTTTATTCGCTTGGCGGCTGATAAACCGCGGAACTTCCGCCGGATACGTCCAATACCCCGCTCACCGATCCTTCGGCCTCCAGCTGGGGCAGCACGCCTATCATCCAGGCTATCTTCTGATCCATCAGCGTGCTGTCGCCAATCTTTACCATCATGCCCGATCGGGTCATCAGATACATGTTGTCCAAATCCAGTACGTTCAATTCGGAAACCAGCTCGTCCGCCTGCATGCGGTAAAGGCTGTTTATCACTTCCAGCATGGCGTCCACCTGTCCAATCTGCGTAGAGGTGACTTTGCGGCCCACCTGGCAGGACTGCGCGTTGAGCCCGGTGACCACCACCAGCTGATAGCCGGGCAGTTCGGTGGATTGCTCGATCACATAGCCGTACTCGTCCAACGCGGAAATCAGCCCTAAATAATTGACGAGAAAGCGCGCGGTTCGTTCCCTTACGGTGATGCATACCGTGCCCGGCCAGCGTATTTCTACCTCCTCCAGGTGGATGCGCCCAACCGTATCGAACTTTTGCGCTATTTTTTCCTCGCTGACCGAAAAAATGCTCTCGCCCATTTCAACGCCCGCGATATTGATAATATCCTCGCTGCTAAAGTTCCGGTTGCCCAGCACCTGGATATCGCCCACCACAAACACGTTTTTAACGACAAGCGCCGAGACGGCCGCCAAAACGACCAAAAGGAGAATAAGCCCGGCAAAGCCTGGGCCGCCTCTCCTTGCATGCCTTCTTCTTCTGGTTGCCATGTAAAAAACACCTCAAATGCGTTCAATCGCCGCGCCCAACGCCCCAAGCGTCTTTTCCAGCGATTCGTAACCCCGGTCGATCAGATCCACGTTTTCAACGATCGAATTTCCTTCGGCCGCCAGCGCGGCCAGAACCAACGCGGCGCCGCCCCGCAAATCGCGCGCCTGTACGCGCGCCCCGGTCAACGGCCCGCCCCGCACGATGGCCGTGCGGTTATGTATCATAATGTCCGCGCCCATGCGTCTAAGCTCCGACGCGTGGGAGAACCTGTTTTCAAATACATTTTCCACGATCACGGAAGTTCCTTCCGCCACGCAGGCAAGCGCCATGAATTGCGCCTGCATATCGGTGGGAAACCCCGGAAACGGCTGGGTGGATATCTCCACCGGGCGAAGCCGGCCTTCCCCGGGCGCGATCAGGATACGCCCTGGCGAGCTTTCAATCCTGCATCCCGCCTGCCTGAGCTTATCCAGCACGGCGCCCATGTCGTCGCTTTGCACGTTGTCAAGCGTCAGCTCGCCGCCCGTCATCGCCGCCGCGACCAGCAGCGTCCCGGCCACGATCCTGTCGCTCAGCGGCCGGTACACGGCCCCGCCCAGCCGCTTAACGCCCTCAATTACGACTACGCTTCCGCCCGCGCCCGAAACCTTTCCGCCCATTAAGTTAATAAAGCGTTCCAGATCCACGATTTCGGGTTCGCGCGCCGCGTTATGTATAACGGTCTGTCCGGGCGCGAGCACCGCAGCCATCATCACGTTTTCGGTCGCGCCCACGCTTGGAAAATCCAGGTGTATCTTCGCGCCGTGCAGTTCCCTGCCGTCGCAATAGATCATGCCGTGCGATTCGCGTATGCGCACGCCCAGCGCGCGCAGCCCGCGCAGGTGCAAATCCACCGGCCTTAGCCCGATTTCGCAGCCGCCCGGATACGTCACCGTGGCCCGCCTGAACCGGCCCAGCAGCGGCCCCATCATAAAAATGGAGGATCTGAGCGCCTTGGACAGCGCGTCGGGCATTTCGTGCCCATGCGTATTGCCCGGTTCAAGCACGATATCGCGGCCCGACCAACAGCACCCGCACCCCAGCGTTTTCAGGATGGCGAGCATGTTTTCGGTGTCGCTTAAATGGGGGCAGTCCTTTAAAACCACCCGCTCATCGGTAAGCAGCGAAGCCGCCAGTATGGGCAGCACCGCGTTTTTCGCGCTGCCTATCCGCACGCTGCCGCCAACCTTTCTGCCACCCGAAATTCGCAATACGTCCAAATGGCACACCTCCAATAATCCGCAGCCACACTATCAGAATATGACAGCGCGCGGAATTGGTGCGTGTCGCCGAAAAATATTTTTTCTTCGCGTTCGCCGAAGCGTTCGGCCCGCCGCGAATCATGCCCGTTAGGGCGGTTACCTGTCCCCCTTGCGCGCCACGTTGAGCACCACGCCCACAGCGGCCATGACGATCATTATGGATGTGCCGCCCGCGCTGAAAAAGGGCAGCGGAAGCCCCGTGGTGGGCATCAGCCCGATTACGACGGCTACGTTCATAACGCATTGTACGCCGATCATGCACACGATGCCACCGGCCAACAGGCTGCCAAACCGGTCCTGGCATTCAAGCGCGATGCGCAGTCCAAAATAGATAAATGCCGCAAACATACACAGTATCGCGATTGAGCCGGCCAGGCCCAGGTCCTCGCCCACCACCGCAAAGATAAAGTCCGATTCCGGATAGGGCAAAAACGCGTACTTTTGCCGCCCCTTGCCCAGCCCCATGCCAAACAGCCCGCCCGATCCAAAGGCCAGAAGCGACTGCGCCAACTGATACCCCTCGTCGCTTAGCCGGGCGAACGGATCGCGAAAGGACATAAGCCGCGCGCGGCGGTACGGCTCGCTCATCGCGTAAAAAGCGCCCAGCGCCAAGCCGCCTATGCCCATCAGCCCCAGGTGCAGCCAGCGCGCGCCCGCGAGCATCACCATTACCCCCGAAACGATGATGATCGACCCGGCCGTAGACAGGTTGGGCTGCAAAAGGATCAGCATAAACATCGCGCCCGGCACGATAAATAGCGGCGCCACATCGCGAAACAGCCGTTGCAGATGTAAATTTTTTCTGCTAAGCGAGCGCGCCATAAACAGCACGCAGGCGTATTTGGCCAGCTCCGAAGGCTGAAAGCCGACCGGCCCCAGGCGTAGCCAGCGTCGCGACCCGTTTACCGATTTGCCCACGCCCGGAACGGCCACCAGCACCAGCAGTACCAGACTTATCAGCAAAAGCGAGCCGCACACGGCCGGCTTTTTAAGCACCCGGTAATCCATCTTACTTACCACCAGCATAGCCACGGCGCCCAGCGCCACGCCCTGAAGCTGGCTGATCACCTCGTATAGCGCGTTGCCCTGCGCATCCTGCGCGTTGTAATAACTGGCCGCGTACAGCACAAGCAGCCCGGTAACCATCAGCAGCAAAAATGTAATCATCAAGCCCCGCGCGTTGCCGTCCAGCGGCCGGCGCGCGCGCGCGTTTTTTGCATTGGCCCAGTCCAGGACGGGCCGCGTCAAGCCCCTTTATCCTCCAGCGCGTGTACGATGCGCTTAAACTCCCGTCCTCTGGCCTCAAAGTCGTCAAACATGTCAAAACTTGCGCATGCGGGCGACAAAAGCACGTTGTCGCCCGGCCCGGCCAGCGCTCGGGCTGTTTCAATCGCCTTTTTAAAGTCATACCCGGCGTGCGTATATTCGCCATATCCGGCTTCGTCCAGCCAGGCGGCCAGTTTATGCGCGGTGTCGCCGATGAGCACCACTTTTTTTATCATGCTTCCGGGCAGCGCGCGGCACAGCGGCGACATATCCACCTGCTTGTCGTACCCGCCCAGAATCAGCACGGTCGGCCGGTCCATGGTGGCCACGGCCTTGAGCGTGGAATCCACGTTGGTCCCCTTGGAATCGTTTATGTAGTTCACGCCGTCCAGCGCGCGCACAAATTCTATGCGGTGTTCCACACCTTTAAACGTCCTGAGCGTGTGCCGGACGACCGGCGCGGGCACATCCGCCGCCATGGCGATCGCCGTAGCGGCCAACGCGTTTTCCAGGTTGTGCGGACCGGGTATACCTACCTCGGCGACAGGGCAAATCGCGCGGTACTCCTCCGCCGTGCCGTACACAATCGATCCGTCGCGCACAAAAGCGCCCTTTTCCACCGTCTGCGTGCGCGAAAACCAGCTGACGCCGCAATGCGCCATGGCCGCCATTTCGCGCAGGCGCGCGTCGTCAAAATTCAGCACCAGCGTGTCGCCCTTCGCCTGATTGGCAAATATGCGCGCCTTGTGCGCCACATAGTTGTCCATCGTGCCATGCCGGTTTAAATGGTCCTCGGTAATATTGAGTATGGCGCTGATATTGGGATGGAAATCGCGCACGGTTTCCAGTTGAAACGAGGAGACCTCGCATACGATTACGTCCTCTTTGCGGCTGTTAAGCGACACGGCCGAATAGGGATAGCCGATATTGCCAACCACGTGCGCCACCTTCCCGGCGTTTTTAAATATTTCGCCGGTCAGCATGGTGGTGGTGGTCTTTCCGTTCGTGCCGGTAATGGCCACGACATAGCCCTGCCCCAGGCGCCAGGCCATTTCCAGTTCGCCCGTCACTTCGATGCCCATTTTACGCGCCTTGCACACCGCCGGATGGCTGACCGGCACGCCCGGGCTGATCAAAAGCGTGTCCATACCCTCCAACAGCGTTTCCGCCGGTTCGCCCAGACGCCACTCTACCTGCGGCAGTTTTAACGCGTCCAGCGCGCCGCCCAGCTCCGCCGCCGATTTTATATCGCTGATTCGAACGCGCGCGCCCAGACGCGCGAGCGCCTCCGCCACGGCGATACCGCTGCGCGCCATCCCAAGCACCAATATTTTCCTGTCTTTCATGGCCTGCCTCCCTTCCGCCCGCTACATTTTATGCGGACAGGGCGCTTCAATAAAGCACCGGTCTTATTTTTCATTGGTTTGCCGTGTTAAAATCCGTCCCCTTTAAGGACAAACGGGTAACGCCGCGAACGGCGCTACCTCTAAGTCGCGCGGCGTATGGCCGCGCCGGCGCGAATTATGTACCGGCTTACGCCACAAACGCCAATAGCGCCAACAGGCACAGTATGGCGGTTACGATCATGTACATCGAAACCACCTGCGTTTCTGCCATGCCGCTAAGTTCAAAGTGATGATGCAGCGGGGCCATTTTAAATACCCGCTTGCCGTGCGTCAGTTTAAAATAGCCAATCTGGATGATATCCGAAAGGCTGGATACCACCATCGCAAGCGCGATAATGGGCAATAAAAGCGACAGGCGCGTAAGCATCGCCACGCCGACCAGCGCGCCGCCAATCGTAAAGGAGCCCACGTCGCCCATGAATACGCCGGCCGGATGCGAGTTAAACCGCAAAAATCCCAGCAGCGCGCCGGCCATGGCCCCGGAAAAGATCATAAGGTTGCCCATATTCCCGGCATACGCGCCGCTGCCGGTGGCGGAGAGCAGCATGAGTATCAGCGACAGCGTAATAAAATCGATTAACGAACAGCCCGCCAGCAACCCGTCCAGGCCGTCCAGCAGGTTTGCGCTGTTCACCGTGCCAACCAGGATAAACACCATGGCCGGTATGTAGAACCAGCCCAGGTCCCATTCCCACTGCGTAAAGGGCACGATCAGGCTAGAGCCGATTTCCGGGTTGAGATAGGCCCAAATTGCCAGGGCCAGCGAAAGCGCAAACTGCGGCACGATTTTCTGCATGGGCGTCAGGCCCAGGCTGCGCTTTTTCTTTACCTTGATAAAATCGTCCACAAAGCCGATCAGCCCAAACCCCAGCGCCGTAATAATGGCTACGGGGAGGAAATCCCACCGCGCTTCGCCATAGGACATAATCAGCGGCACCAGCACCATCGGCACCGCAAATATGATGCCGCCCATCGTGGGTACGCCCTGCTTGATTTTGTGCGATTGCGGGCCCAGATCGTACACCGTCTGCCCAAACTTCATCCGTTTAAGCCACGGAATGACGACCGGCCCCAGCACAATGGCAATTGCAAATGAAAGCAGCACCGTCCAGATCAACCGTTGCATCTTGCGTACCCCCTAATTAATATCCCATCCGCGCGGATATCCTGCGCCCTATTCCCCCGCAAGTTCTTCCAGCAGTTCCTTGACGACCACCTTTTCGTCAAAGGGATATTTTACGCCCTTGATCTCCTGGTAGGTCTCATGGCCCTTGCCCGCCAGCACAATTACGTCGCCCGGCGCGGCCATTTGTAGCGCGGCGCGTATGGCCGCGCGCCGATTTTCTATCACCACGTATTTGCATTGCGTCCTGCGTATGCCGTTTTCAATTTCCTCCAATATGGCCATGGGGTCTTCGCTGCGCGGGTTATCGCTGGTAAGTATGCAGTAATCGGCCAACCGCCCGCCGATTTCGCCCATAATCGGGCGCTTTTCGTGGTCGCGGTCGCCCCCGCAGCCAAACAGCGCAATGACGCGCGCGCGCGCGGTGGCGCGCACCGTGGTTAGTATATTTTCCAAGGAATCCGGCGAATGCGCGTAATCGAGTATCACGCGATACGGCGTTTCGGTTTCCAGCAGCTCTATGCGGCCCGGCACGCCGCGCACGCTCTCCAGCCCCTGCTTTATATATTTTTCCTCCACGCCCAACGCGTCGCACATGGCGGCGGCCATCATGGCGTTGTACACATTGAAAATGCCCGACAGTTGCAATTCGACCGGCATTTTATAGCGCTTGTTAAAGGTCAAGCGGAAGCTGCAGCCTCGCTCGCCCACCTCGATGTCGTTCGCGTACACCTCGGCGCTTACGCGTATGCCGATGGCGCGGCTGGGCACGCTGATGCCGCTCATGGCCGCGTTCACCCGTTCGTCGTCGGCGTTATATACCGCGAAGCCGCACTTGTCCCTGCTGAACAAAAGCATCTTGGCCTGCATGTACTTGTCCATGCTGCCAAAAAAATCCAGGTGGTCCTGAGAAAAATTCGTAAACCCGGCCACTTCAAAGTGCAGCCCCTCGATTTTGCGCAGCTGCGTGGCGTGAGCGGACACCTCCATCACCACATGGGTGACGCCCGCGTCCACCATGCGCCTTAGCAGGCTGTGAAAATCGACCGGGTCGGGCGTTGTCAGGTTGGAAGGCACCTGGGTTTCGCCGATCATGGAGCATACCGTGCCGATCATGCCGGTCTTGTAGCCCGCCTTTTCCAGTATGGATTTAATCAAAAAGCTGGTGGTGGTTTTCCCCTTGGTTCCGGTCAGGCCGATCAGGCGAAGTTGTTTGGCCGGGTTTCCATAAAAAGCTGCGGCCATGTAGGAAAGCGCTTCGCGCACATCGCGCACCAGTACCTGCGCACAGTCTACATCCAGGCGGCGTTCCACTACCAACGCCACTGCGCCGGAAGCGGCCGCCTGGGCGGCAAAATCGTGCGCGTCAATGCGCAGCCCCGGTATGCAAAAAAACATGGCGCCCGGCTCCACTTTTCGCGAATCCGTACAAAGCGAACTGACGCGTTGATGCTCCAGCCCAAAGATCTGCGCGGTTCCCGGAACCGCTTTAGCCAAATCGGCAATTTTCATAAGACATATCCTCCCGTAGTTCGCGACGCGCCCGTCCGGCATGACAGACGCGTCCTTTCATCGGAAAAAGCCCGGGGTGAGGCCGGCGGCGCCAGCCTCACCCTCCGGGCGGTTCAAACGCAGCCGATACGCATGTCGTAGGCGTCACGCGCGTTCCCGCCTCCGGCGATTGGGATACCGCCACGCCGCTGCCCGACACCTGAAGCGTCAAGCTATAGGAGCGCAGCAGCCGGTTCGCCTCCGAAATGGTCAGCCCGGTTATATCGGGCACTTCCACGCGCGCGTCCGCCGCGCTGTCCGCCTCGCCGTCCACGTATAGCATAACCAGCGATTTAGCCGCCATGCTCGCCCCTGCGGCGGGCATCTGATCGATAACGATGGAGCCGACGCCGCTAAGCAGGTAGTTAAGCCCGGCTTCCTTTATGGACGCGATGGCCTGCTTAACGTCCATCCCAATCGTGTCGGGAACGCTTACCTGCTCAAGTTCCCGCTCCGTCTGACTTTCGTTGACATAGCCCAGGTACTCCAGCGACTTCATCAGTATGTCGCGCGCGAACGGGGCGGCGGTAACCGACCCGTAATCGGGCCGCTTCTGCGCCTCGTCCACGATGACCAACACGGCGATTTGCGGGTCGTCCACGGGCGCGAAGCCCAGGAACGAACCAATGTGCGTGCTGGAGGACACCACGCCGTCCACATACAGCTGCGCCGTGCCGGTTTTCCCGCCAATCCTGTATCCTTCTATATAGGCGTTGCGGCCGCCCCCTTCGGACACGACCTTTTCCAGCATTTCGCGCAGCGTCGCCGAGGTCTGGCTGGAAATCGGGTTGGACACCACTTCGCTGTGGTTTTCAAGCGTCACCTCGCCGTCGGGCGCCGTTATCTGTTTGACGACGTAAGGCCGCATCAGGTTTCCGCCATTTATAGCCGCGCACGCGGCGGTAAGCA
>CAWVLE010000257.1:0-3116 GCA_963929805.1 uncultured Eubacteriales bacterium
CCTGCCGTTAAACGTTTTTTGAAAAGGTTATTTTGACGAATTGCGGCATTATATGGCTATTTATGCACCGGCCGGGTGCGCGGCCGATTTGTGAGGGCGCTTTATAAACGACAAAATTCGATTGGAAATATGGCATATTAAGGCCCGGCAAAGAAGCGGCAGAATTGTGCTTATTGCCGCCTTTTGTCATGGGCGGCGCGATTTTTGCGGAGCTGGCCGCGTAAGCGATATATCTTTAGTTTCACCCGCGATGGGAACGCGGCGTTTCTCCGCAATTTATAGCGCGCAGATTGACATATATGACAAGACAAAATACGTCCCGGGGACGGAAAGGAGCAATACTTGTTATGAAAAAACTATTATTGGGAAAGCGCATGAGCAGTTCGGCCATTGCCCTGGGCTGCATGCGCATAGCGTCGATGGACGTTAAAGACGCCGAGAGACTAATAATGACCGCTGTAGACAACGGAATAGAGCTTTTCGATCATGCGGACATATACGGCGGCGGTAAATCCGAGGCCATATTCGGCGAGGTACTGCGCCGCAATCCGCTTTTGCGCGCAAAGATGCAAATTCAGACAAAGTGCGGGATATGCAAGGGCTATTACGATGCCTCTCGCGAGCACATAATTGAGGCGGTAGAGGGCTCGCTGGCGCGGCTGGGCGTAGAGCAGCTTGACGCGCTGCTTTTGCACAGGCCCGATGCGCTGACCGAACCTGAGGAAGTGGCCGCCGCGGTGCGCGCGCTTAAGGACGCGGGCAAGATACGCATATTCGGCGTCAGCAATCATAACGCCGGCCAGATTGCGCTTTTGCGGCGCTACATTCCCGGCGAAATTGCCATAAACCAGATGCAGTTTTCCGTGGCGCACACGCCCATGGTGGATGCGGGGATCAATGTGAACGTCCATAGCGCGCACGCCACGGTGAAAGATGGAGGTACGCTGGACTTTTGCCGCCTAAACGATATAACCATCCAGGCGTGGTCTCCGTTTCAGTACGGCATGTTTGAAGGCGTATTCCTTAAAAGCGAAAAATACCCCGAGCTAAACAGGGTTTTGGAAGAACTTGCGCAGAAAAAGTCCGTGACGCCCGCCGCCGTGGCCGTGGCGTGGATAATGCGCCATCCCGCCGGCATCCAGACCATAGTGGGTACCACAAATCCCGAAAGGCTAAAGGATATCTGCGAGGCGTCCAATATATCGCTAAGTCGCCAGGAGTGGTACCGGCTGTATCTTTCGGCGGGAAATCCACTGCCTTAGGGCCGACTGTTATATGAATAGGGCCGGAAATAGCGCGCTGTGCGGCGGTTTCCGGCCTTATTCATATACTTTACTCGCCTCGATCCACGGCGGCCTCGAGCTCGTCTATGCGCGCCACGAGCACCGCGCAGAATTCGTCCATGGTTTCGGTGCGTTCCTTGGCGTCCTTAACCACAAAGCCGCGCACATGATCGAGCACCGCGCGGGTGCATTCGTGCAGGCGCTCCTCGCGTTCTAAATCGCGCTCGCCCGAAAGATGCTTGGCCAGCACCTGTATCGAGCGCGCAAGCTCGGCGTCGCCCTGGATGTGCGCTGTTTTTTCCAGGCTGTCGCACGCGCCGCGCATGTCCGCGCGGGGACGGTGGTTGACGTGGGGCGTTATGCATTCGACCCCCTGCGCATTTAATTCATCCACCATGTGCTGCACATATTCGGGCCGGCTTTTAATGATGGAGCGGTATTTATTTTGATATCTGAGCATCAGGCTGTGATCGCCGCCCGAGATTTCCTGAAGACAGCTGCGCACGGACTGGCCCGCCGCGCGGGCGCGCAGCACTTTCTCCATGAGCTCGTCTACCTCTTGCTGTGTAAAGGGCACGAAGCGTGCCGTGTGGCAGTTGTCGCCCTCGCGCTGGCGTACCTGAGCGTAATAATAATTGCGTATGCTGTTGGGCCGGCGTCCGGTCTTTTCGGAAATGCGCTCAAACACAGTTTTGAGCGGCAGCCCCTCCTGCTGAGCCTCGTCTGCGGTTTCCCAAAGGAGTTTGTTTTCATAGTCGCTCCAGCCTGATCTTTTATTCATGCGTTTGATCGCCTGTTCCATTGCCATCCCCTCCAATTTGCTGCTAATTTAGAGTATGCACGCGGGGCTGGTTCAATATACTGATATTGGGTATTATTTAAAGTTTTTTACACACGAGCCGCCGTAACAGTGCGGCTTATTAGGCATATCTGCCTCTAGCGCTTGCATTTAACGTGGATTTGATGTAAGATTATAGAGAGAACGGTTATAAGGAGGAATATGGCTGTGGTAACTAAGCAGATGACGATTGGCGAGGTTCTCAAGCTGGACCGTGGCACCGCCCCCATTTTTATGCAGTTTGGCATGCATTGTCTGGGCTGCCCGCATTCTACCGGCGAGAGCCTGGAAATGGCGTGCATGGCGCACGGCGCCGACGTGGACGCGCTGGTAGAGAAGCTCAACGAATACCTGGCAAATAAGTAAGGCGTGCATCGCGGCCGGTGTGTTTGCATCGGCCGCGATGGGAGCCTATTAATGAGTTGCCGTGAGGCGACGCGCCGAGCGGACATACCTATAGGCGGCGTTTAAGGCCGCCGGTTTTTTCGGAGGCACAGATATGCTGATACATTCATTTAGCGACAGAGAAGGTTTGAGAATTGCCGTAGAGATGGAGCGCCGTGGCGAAGATTTTTACCGCAGGTCCGCAAGAATAAGCAAAAACGGCGCGACAATCGCGACGCTTGAGCAGTTAGCGGACGACGAGGCGCTGCATCGCGCAGAATTTGAGAAGATGCTGAAGGGTATCAGCCTGTCCGGGGAGATATACGATCAGGAGACAAACGCGTATCTTTCGGCCATCGCCGCCGACGTGGTATTCCCGGAGGGTCTCATGGCGCTTAGGCAGACGGGTTTTGAAAGCCCCATGGGCGTTTTGCGCGAGGCGATACAGTCCGAAAAGGATTCGATCCTTTTTTACGGCGAGCTGGCCGAGTTGGCCACGGATGAAGACGCGCGGCGGATTTTTAACGAGATAATACGCCAGGAGAGAGCCCACATGCGCATTTTGCAAACGCGCCTGGCTAGCATAGTATCGGAGGGCTGAGATTATGTCA
>CAWVLE010000258.1:0-16039 GCA_963929805.1 uncultured Eubacteriales bacterium
GTGATGTGAAAGCCGCTGTTTTTTTCCAGCCCGGAAAGGTTGAGCGATATGACCGGTATATGGCCGTAGCCCGCCTTTACAAGCGCCTTGCGCAAAAGGTGGATGTAGTTGGAGGCGCGGCAGCCGCCGCCGGTCTGGGTGATGATCAACGCGGTTTTGCTCAAATCGTATTTGCCGCTTTCCAGCGCCGAAATCAGCTGGCCGATGCACAATAGCGCCGGGTAGCAGGTGTCGTTATGCACGTATTTCAGGCCGGTATCCACAATTTCGCGGCCGTTGGTGTGCAACAGTTCCACCTTATAGCCGTACAGCGCGAATACGTTCTTAATCAGTTCAAAATGGATAGGCGCCATATTGGGAATCAGTATGGTGTAATCCTTTTTCATTTCGCGGGTAAACTCCACGCGCGTGACTTCGCTATCCATTCTTTTTGCCTCCGTTCTGGGAGAGCGCCGCGAAAAGGCTCCGCAAGCGGATTTTTACCGCGCCCAGATTGGTGATTTCGTCTATCTTGATCTGCGTATAGATCTTTCCGGCGCGCTCCAGTATGCTGCGCACCTCGTCGCTGGTAATCGCGTCCACCCCGCAGCCAAAGGACACCAGCTGAACCAGATGAATATTTTCCTTGGATTGGGCCACGTAGCGCGCCGCGCTGTATAGCCGGGCGTGGTAGGTCCACTGGTTCAGCACGCGGGTGGGGAAGCGCTCCACCAGCAGGTTGACCGCGTCCTCGCTGACCACCGCCGCGCCCAGCTCGCACACCAGCTGGTCGATTCCGTGGTTGATCTCGGGGTCCAGGTGGTACGGCCGCCCGGATAGCACGATGACCGGCATGCCCTGGGCCAGCGCCTTGTTGATGTACTCCGCGCCGGTCTTGCGCACGCCGTCCATGTAGCGCGCGTATTCGGCGTAAGCCGCTTGGGCCGCCGCGCGCACCTCGCCGCGCGTGATGCCGGGCCAATAAGCGTTCAAATACCCGTATATTTTGTGCTCAAAATCGCGCGGCCGGTGCAGGCCCACATAGCAGTTTATGTATTTAACCTGGCTAAGCGCGCGCACGTTGGCCGCGATGACCTCGGGGTAATAGGCCACCACCGGGCAGTTGTAGTGGTTGTCGCCCCGGTCTTCGTCCACGTTGTAGGTCATGCACGGGTAGAATATGGCGTCCACGCCCATGCCCAGGAGCGCCTCGATGTGGCCGTGCATCAGCTTGGCCGGATAGCACACTGTGTCCGAAGGGATGGTGTGCTGGCCGGACAGGTATAACGCGCGGTTGGACGCGGGCGAAGGCACCACCTCAAAGCCCAACTGCGTAAAAAAGGTATGCCAGAAGGGGTACAATTCGTACATGTTAAGCCCCATGGGTATGCCGATGCGTCCGCGGTTCCCCGGCTTGGAGGCGTAGGAAAGCAGCTGGCGCTGCTTAAACGCGTAAAGATCCAGCCGGATGGGCTTTTTTACGCCCAGGTTGGGCTTTTCGCACCGGTTGCCGCTGATGTAGCGCCGGCCGCCGCCAAAGCTGTTGATGGTCAGGCGGCAGTGGTTGGAACAACCGTTGCACACGGTCACCTGGATGGAACGGGTAAAACTGTCAAGCGCCTCGCGCGAAATGATCGCGCTCTTTTCAAGGCCCAGCGCCTTGGCGTTTAGCGCCGCGCCGTACGCGCCCATAAGCCCGGCGATGTTGGGGCGCGTCACCTCGCGCCCGATCTCCTGCTCAAAGGCGCGCAGCACCGCGTTGTTTAAAAAGGTGCCGCCCTGCACCACCACGTGCCGGCCCAGCTCATCCGCGCTGGACAGGCGCAGCACCTTGTAAAGCGCGTTTTTTACCACGCTGATGGAAAGCCCGGCCGAGATGTTTTCCAGCGAGGCGCCGTCCTTTTGCGCCTGCTTAACCGAGGAATTCATAAATACCGTGCAGCGCGAGCCCAGATCCACCGGCGCGGGCGCGAACACGCCCTTTTCGGCAAACTCCTGTATGCTCATGCCCCACGACCCCGCGAAGGTCTGCAAAAAGGAGCCGCAGCCCGAGGAGCAGGCCTCGTTTAGAAATATGTTGTCCACCACGCCCTCGCGTATATGAAAGCACTTTATATCCTGGCCGCCGATGTCGATGATAAAGTTCACTTGCGGATCCAGTTTGCGCGCGGCCATAAAATGCGCGATGGTTTCCACCAACCCGCCGTCGAAATTAAAGGCGTGCTTGACAATTTCCTCGCCGTAGCCGGTAGAGGAAGCGCCCGCCACCCGCGCGCGCGGATAGGCGTCGTACATGTCCTTTAAAAAGTCCAGCGTGATGCCCACCGGGTTGCCGTTGCTGGGCAGATAGCGCTGCATGAGTATATTTTCGTCTTCGTCGATGAGCACCGCCTTGACCGTGGTGGAACCCGCGTCCACGCCCACGTACAGGCGTCCGTCGTAACCGGGCCGCTCCACGGTGGGCACCGCGTTTTTGGCGTGGCGCGCGCAGAAGGCGTCGTATTCTTCCTGGCTGGTAAACAGCGGCTTGCAGCTAAGGTACGCGCCGCCGCCCGTTTGAAGCTCGATGGCGCGTATGCAATCGCTCAGCGGGCAGGCTTTGTCCGCCATCAACGCCGCGCCGATGGCCACGAAATAAAGCGAGTCCTCCGGGCATAGCCCTTTGACGCCCAGCGTCGCGTCAAAGCGCGCGCGCAGTTGATCCAGAAAAGTGAGCGGCCCGCCCAGATAGACCACGCGGCCCGCGATCGGGCGGCCCTGCGCCAGGCCGGCGATGGTCTGGTTAACCACCGCGTCGAATATGCTGGCCGCAATGTCGGTTTTGCGGGTGCCCTGGTTAAGCAGCGGCTGAATATCCGATTTGGCGAATACGCCGCAGCGCGACGCGATGGTGTAGATTTTTTCGTAATGGGCGGCCAGCTCGTTCATTTCGCCCGGCGTGCAGTTAAGCAGCGTAGCCATCTGATCGATGAACGCGCCCGTACCGCCGGCGCAGGAGCCGTTCATGCGCACTTCCACACTGCCGGCCTGGCCGTCCTCACCGGTCAGAAACAGGATTTTCGCGTCCTCGCCGCCCAGTTCGATTACCGCGTCGGCGCCGTTTAAACGTTTTTCCACCGCGATTTTGGTGGCGTAAACCTCCTGCACAAAGCTGAGGTGACCGCGTTCGGCCAGACCCATGCCGGCCGAACCGGATACCGCCAGCGCGGCCTGGTCCACGTTCAGCGTCTTATGAAGGTCGGACAGCATCTGGCAGGCTTTTTCGCGCACCTTTCCAAAATGGCGTTCATATTTTTTGTAAAGTATCTCTCCCGCGTCGTTAAGCACGACCGTCTTAAGCGTAGTCGAGCCGACGTCCAAACCAATTCGCATGCGTATTTCTCTCCCCGGGTGGTGCGACGGATACATTGATTCCTGACATCCCACAGTCACATTTATGTACGTTTCATATTATATCCTTAGAATTTGAACTGTGTATGAATTTGGGGTGTAAATTCGTTACCGCGCGGATATATATTTAATAGGTATTGATTGGCGCCGGCGCAGAATAAACCGGTTCCGCCGCGTTATGCGGGGAACCGGTCCGATGCGCGGATGCCGGGCGCTGTTGTTAAGGGCGCGCGTAGCCCTGCCAGCCGGGAATGGTGCCGTCCACGTCCCACAGATCCAGCCAGGACGAGGCGCCCTGCCACAAAAACACCTGGCCTTTAATCAGGCGGCAGTTGCGGTCCACGCCGCGCAGCGCTTCCATTTCCTCCGGGGTAAGCGGATCCTCCACCACGCTTTTCAGGTTGCTCAGGCAATTTTTCCGCTTGGTGGTAAAGGGAATGGGCACCTGGCCGCGCGCGGCCGCCCATTTCAGGCAGATCAGCGCCGGGTGTACGCCGTGCGCGCGCGCGATATCCACCACAACGCTTTGCTCTATATCGCAAAGGTCGTCTGCGGTGCGGTCGCGTTCGGGCCGCGCGGGCGAGCCGATGGGGCTGTAGCCGATGGGCACAATGCCGTGATCCAGGCAGTACTGGAAAAGCTCGCCCTGCTGGAAACAGGGGTGCAACTCCATTTCGTTGACCGCGGGCTGTATGCGCGCGTCGCGCAGGATCAGATCAAGCTTGGGAATGGTCACGTTGGATACGCCGATGTGGCGCGCCAGCCCCATATCGACCAGCTGCTCCATCGCGCGCCAGGTGCGCATGAACTCCTCGTGAATATAGGGGCGCGAATCGGGGTTGCGCGCGTCGCCGTCGCAGTGGGGCGCGTGGTAATTGGGAAAAGGCCAGTGTACCAGGTAGCAATCCAGGTATTCCACCTGCAAATCCTTAATGGACTGGCGGCAGGCGGCGATTACCTCCTCAGGCGCGTGGCGGTCGTTCCACAGCTTGCTGAGGATGAACAGCTCCTCGCGCTTAAGCCCGCCGTCGATCGCCTCGCGCAGCACCTGGCCGACCTCGGCCTCGTTTGCGTAACAGGCCGCGCAGTCGATATAGCGGTAGCCCACGCGCAGGGCCTCGCGCACCACCTGCGCCACTTCGCCGGCCGGCGCGTGATCCGATCCAAACGTGCCCAGCCCGATGGAGGGCATGGTTTTTCCCGTATAAAGCGTTTTTGCCGGAACGCGGCCCGGGTCGACCGCGTCGGGCGCCATGGTAAACTGTGCCATACAAACCTCCCGCATATAGCGTTAAACTCGCCGTTAGTTAGCTCATATAGTGTATCTTAGCACAATCGCGCGCCGCCTTCAACCATGGTTTTGCCTTGCGGGCCGGTTTATGTTATACTGATAAATAACGCGAAAAGCATGCGATTGGAAACGGAGAGAATTTATTATGCTGGACACCATCTTATTTGATCTGGACGGAACGCTGCTGCCCATGCGGCAGGACGATTTTGTACACGCCTATTTTTCCGATTTGGCCCGGTATACGGCCCCCATGGGCTATGATAAGGAGCGGCTGATCCCCGCGCTGTGGCATGGCACCATGTGCATGACGCGCAACGACGGCGCCAAAACCAACCGCGAACGCTTCTGGGAGGATTTTTCCACCGTGTTTGGCGACAGGGTGTGGTCGGACGAGCCCAGTTTCGACCATTTCTACGCAAACGAATTTGACCGCGTAAGGCGCGTGGTGCATCCCCGCGGGCCGGCGCGGCCCGTGCTGGACGGGCTCAGGCAAAAGGGGTACGGCGTGGTGCTGGCCACCAATCCGCTCTTTCCCAGGGTGGCCGTCGAGACGCGGCTGGGCTGGATCGGCCTGAAGTGCGGCGATTTTGACCTGGTAACCACCTATGAAAACAGCCGCTATTGCAAGCCCAACCCGGATTATTACCGCGAAATATTTGCCGCGCTTTCGCTGGACCCCGCGCGCTGCCTGATGGTGGGCAACAATACCGACGAGGATATGACGGCCGCCCAGACCGGCGCGCAGGTATACCTTTTGACCGATTTTCTGGAAAACGCCTCGGGCGCCGCGCTGGAGATGTGGCCGCACGGCGGCTGGGACCAGATGACGGCGATGCTGGACGCGCTGCCCGCGCTTAAGCGCTGAACCGCCTTCCGGCACAGAACTGGGCCGGCATTGTCAAATGTAAAAAAGGCTTTGTATTCCCGGGGAATTAGTGATATAATGGCAAAAAAGGCGAACGTTCGCCTTTTGGACGGGTATTTTTCCATCGGGAGGTGAACGGTCTGTGGAACGCAGAAGGACCCGAGTGAGATCCGCGCTGGCCGGGCACGGCGCGCTGGCGCTGAAAAACGGCCGGATTGTAAACGTATTTACCGGCGAGATATTGCGCGCGGATGTGGCCGTGCGCGACGGAATCATCGTGTCGGTGGGCGAATGCTCGGGCGACGACGAAATCGATCTGGACGGAGCGTTTGTGTGCCCGGGTTTTATCGACGCGCATGTGCATATAGAATCTTCCATGACCACGCCGGCCGGCTTTGCGCAGGTGGCGATGCGCCAGGGCACCACCACCGCGATTGCCGACCCGCATGAAATCGCCAACGTAGCCGGCGTAACCGGCGTAAGGTATCTTATGGACTGCGCGATGAAACTGCCCATGGATATCCGCTTTATGATGCCCTCGTGCGTGCCCTGCACCGCCTTTGAAACGGCCGGGGCGGTTTTTGACGCGGGGGACATGATGAAGCTGATGGGGCATCCCCGCGCGCTGGGCCTGGGCGAAGTGATGGACGTGGGCAAGGTGCTTACGGGCGACGAGGGCATGCTGGAAAAGCTTTCGCTGTTTGACACGCGGCCCATCGACGGGCACGCGCCGCTGCTTGGCGGGCGCGATTTGATGGCCTACCGGGTAGCCGGGCCCTCGTCCGATCATGAATGTTCCAATTTTGAAGAGGTGCTGGAAAAGCTGCGCGCCGGTTTTTATATCCACCTGCGCGTGGGGTCCAGCGCGAACCACATGGAGGCCGTGTTTGAATCGCTGGCAAAGAGCGGGCTGGACACGCGCTATTTGATGTTCTGTACGGACGACAAACACCTTGAGGACATACGCGCGCAGGGCCACATCGGCGCCAACGCGCGCATGGCGGTAAAGTGCGGCATACCGGCTGTAGAGGCGGTGCGCATGGCCACGATCAACGCGGCCACCGCCTATGGGCTGCGCGGCGTGGGCGCGGTCGCGCCCGGATACCGGGCCGATATCGCCGTATTTGAGGACCTGGTCAATTTTAATCCGGTGCGCGTGTACGCCGCCGGAAAGCGGGTGGATCGCGTAATGGAACTGGAAAACGCGCCCTGCCCCGACCAGCTTTTGCACAGCGTGCATATACCCGCCCTTACGCGGCAGGATTTTGCGCCGCGCGGGCAGGGGCCGATACCGGTTATCGAAATGCTGCCGGGCCAATTGATAACCCGGCTTTCCTGGTCGGAGAGCGCGCAGGAGGAAAATTTATGCAAAATCGCCGTGGTGGAGCGCCACCGCGCCAGCGGGCGCATAGGCCGCGCGCTGGTTCGCGGGTTTGGGCTTAACCGCGGCGCAATCGCCTCCACCGTGGCGCACGATTCGCACAACATGGTCGTGCTGGGGCGCGACGAGGGCGACATGCTGTGCGCCGCGAACGCGCTGGCCGCGTGCGGCGGCGGTTATGCGGTGGTGCTGGAAGGGCGGGTGCTGTCCTGCCTGCCGCTGCCCATCGGCGGTCTGATGAGCGCGCGCGCGCCGGAGGAAGTGCTCCTGGCCCAGCGCGAGCTGCTTAAGGCGGCCAGGCAGTTGGGCGCGGACATGCGCGCCGACCCGTTTATACGCCTCTCGTTTATGGCGTTGCCCGTCATTCCCGACGTGCGCGTCACGGATCGGGGCGTGTACAGCCTGAACCAGAGCCGGTTCATATCATCTGTATGAGGAGGAACTTCTTATGAGCGTTGGCAAAAGCCTGCCGCGTGTAGACGCGTATGAAAAGGTAACCGGCCGCGCGCGCTATACGGAGGATCTTACGCCGCCGGGCGCGCTGGTCGCGCGCGTGCTGCACAGCACCATAGCCAACGGCTACGTGGTGCGCATGGATACCTCAAAGGCCCGCGCCATACCGGGCGTGGTGCGGGTGGTAACCTGTTTTGACGTGCCTGAACGCGATTTTCCCACGGCGGGCCATCCCTGGTCCACCGACCCCAAGCATCAGGACATCGCGGACAGGCGGCTGCTGAACCGCCGCGTGCGCTATTACGGCGACGATATCGCCGCCGTGGTGGCCGAGGACGAGGTAACCTGCGCGCGCGCGCTGCGCGCGATCGAGGTGGAATACGACGCGCACGAGCCGGTCTTGGACGCTGAAGCGGCCATGCGCCCGGACGCGGATCAACTGCACGAGGGCTTTAAAAACAACGTGATCGGCTACAGCAGTTACGAACTGGGCGATTTCGACGCGGCGATAAAACAGGAAGGGTTGATTCATACCCAGGGCGATTACGCCAACGCCGCCGTGCAGCACTGCCACCTGGAAAACCCGGTATCCTGCGCCTATATGGAAAACGGGCGCGTTGTGGTGATCACCTCCACCCAGATTCCCCATATCGTGCGCCGGGTGGTGGGCCAGGCGCTGGGGCTGGACTGGGGCAAAGTGCGCATCATAAAGCCCTACATCGGCGGCGGGTTTGGCAACAAGCAGGACGTGCTGTATGAGCCGCTTACCGCCTATCTGGCGATGCTGGTAGGCGACAGGCCGGTGCTTTTAAACCTGAGCCGCGAGGAGACGTTTACCTCGACGCGCACGCGTCACGCGATATCTTTCCACATCGAAAGCTGGGCGCGGCCCGACGGCAGGCTGGTTGCCCGCTCAATGAAAAGCCTGGCCGACAACGGCGCGTACGCCGCGCACGGGCACGGCATCGCCGCCAACGGCATGAACGCGTTCAGGCACCTGTACCAGGACGAGCTGGCCTCCAGGGGCGAAACCACCACGGTGTATACCAATTTGCCCGCCGCCGGCGCGATGCGCGGCTACGGCATACCTCAGGTCAATTTCGCGCTGGAATCGCACATGGACGATCTGGCGCTGCGCCTGGGCATGGACCCGGTTGCGCTTCGCCGCATGAACATGATGCGCGAGGGCTACGAAGATCCCTACACCGGCATAAAGGCCAATACCTGCGGCCTGAACGAGTGCCTGGATAAGGGCATGGCGTACATCGGCTGGGAAGAAAAGCGGCGCGCCTACGCGGGACAGACCGGCCCCGTGCGCCGCGGCGTGGGCATGGCCATTTTCAGCTATAAGACGGGCGTATACCCCATATCGCTGGAGACTTCGGCCTGCCGCATGACGCTTAACCAGGACGGTTCCATTCAATTGATGATGGGCGGCACCGAGATCGGGCAGGGCGCGGACACCGTGTTTTGCCAGATGGCCGCCGAGACCGTGGGCGTACGGGATGAGGACGTCCATATCATCTCCACCCAGGATACCGACGTGGCCCCGTACGATCCGGGCGCTTACGCCTCGCGGCAAACCTACGTGGGCGGCGGCGCGATTAAAAAAACCGCGCTGGAGCTGCGCGCGCGCATATTGGAATACGCCGCCGAGATGCTTTCGCGGCCGGCCGCAGGGCTGTCTTTGGCGGACGGGCAAATTGTGGACGCGAACAGCGGGGAAATACTGTTGGGCCTGAAAGAAGTGGCGTTGGAATCCACCTACAGCCTGACCCACTCGCGCCACATCGTGGCGGAGGAAACCAACCAGACCAAATCCAACACCTTTTCGCTGGGCTGCACCTTTGCCGAGGTGGAGGTGGACATGCCCGTCGGGCAGATACGCGTCCTAAAAATCATCAATGTACACGATTGCGGGCGGGTAATCAACCCGCAACTGGCCCAGATGCAGGTGCACGGCGGCATGAGCATGGCCCTGGGCGCGGTGCTGGGCGAAAGGCTGCTGTACGACAAAAATACCGGGCGCCAGTTAAACGGCAACCTGCTGGATTATAAGCTGATGACCGCGCTGGATACGCCCGACCTGGCGGCGGATTTTGTCGAGACCGAAGACCCTACCGGCCCGTACGGCAACAAGGCGTTGGGCGAGCCCCCGGCCATATCGCCCATGGCGGCGGTGCGCAACGCGGTGCTTAACGCGACGGGCGAGGCGTTTGACGTGTTGCCGCTTTCGCCCGATCGCCTGGTGGAGCGCTTCAAACGCAAACACCTGATATAGGAGGCGGTGGAAAAGTGTACGACATTGAAAATTTGTACGAGGCTGCCTCGGTCGGCGAGGCGATTGAATTGCTCAGCGCGCATCCGCAGGCGAAGATCATCGCGGGCGGCAGCGACGTGCTGATTAAAATACGCGAAGGAAAGATGGCGGGCTGTTCGCTGGTGTCCATACATGGCATCGACGCGCTGCGCGGCGTGCGCATGCTGGAAAACGGCGATATCGAAATCGGCGCGCTGACCAGTTTTTCCCACATAGAGAAAAACCCCATCATCCAGGCCTATCTGCCCGTGCTGGCCGAAGCGGTGGGCCAGGTGGGCGGGCCGCAGATACGCAACATCGGCACCATCGGCGGCAACGTGTGCAACGGCGTAACCAGCGCCGACAGCGCCTCCACGCTGTTCGCGCTGGACGCGGAACTGGTAATCGAGGGGCCTGCGGGTACGCGCGTAACGCCCATCGCCCAGCACTATGTCTCGGCCGGTAAGGTGAATTTGAACCACAACGAAGTGCTTACCAGCATCGTAATCCATCCCGAGGCCTATCGCGGCCACTTCGGCCATTACATCAAATACGCCATGCGCCGCGCGATGGACATCGCCACGCTGGGCTGCGCGGTGGTGGTGGCGCTGGATAGCGAGCGCACGCATATAGCCGACGTGCGGCTGGCCTTTGGCGTGGCCGGGCCGGTGCCCATGCGCTGCGCGGAGGCGGAAAAGGCGACGCTCGGCCGTCCGTTAAACGCCCAGACGCTGGACATATTTGCAAAAGGCGCGCTTTCGTGCGTAAATCCGCGCACTTCCTGGCGCGCCAGCCGCGAATTCCGCTTGCAGCTGGTGGACCAGCTTTCGCGGCGCGCGCTTCAAAAAGCGGTGGAACTTGCGGGGGGTGAATTTGTTGGCCTGTAAGACGATACACGTAGAGGTAAACGGCGTGATGCGCGAATATTATGTGGACGTGCGCGCATCGCTTACCGATATGCTGCGCGGGCAGGCGCACACCCACAGCGTAAAAAAGGGCTGCGAGGTGGGCGAGTGCGGCGCGTGCACGGTGCTCATTGACGGGGAAACTTATAATTCCTGCATCTATCTGGCGGTGTGGGCCGACGGAAAATCCATACGCACGTTGGAATCGCTCAGCCCCGACGGCACGCGGCTTTCCGATATCCAGCAGGCGTTTATCGACGAGGGCGCGGTGCAGTGCGGCTTTTGTACGCCCGGCTTTATCATGTCTTCCCTGCCCATCATCGAAAGCGGCGAAATTTTGCCGCGCGAGGAGATCCGCCGCCAGCTGTCGGGCAATTTGTGCCGCTGCACCGGATACGAGAACATTGTAAACGCCGTGGAAAAGGTAATGAAGGCGCGCGCCGGGCAAAAGTAGCGCGGCGCGCTTGCGGGATTTGTCATATTGTCTGGGCGGCGCGCGCCTGCGCAAACGCGCGCGCCGCCTGAACGTCGCGCTCAAGCTGGGCGCGCAACTGTTCGCCCGTGTCAAATTTTTGCTCGGGCCGCAGGTAGCGCAAAAAGCGCAGCTGCGCGCGCAGTCCGTATACGTCGTGATCAAAATCCAGAATATGCGCCTCGATGGTGCGCCGCCCGGAGGGCAGCGTGGGCTGCATGCCGTGGTTTACCACGCATACGCGCCAGGGCTCGTTTGGCCCTTCCAGGCGTATCTGGCCGATGTATACGCCGTTTTCGGGCAGCGGCGCGCCCGGGTCGGAGGGTTCCAGGTTTGCGGTGGGGAACCCCAACAGCCGGCCCATCCGCTTGCCGCAAACGATAACGCCGGTTACGGTTAAGTCCATTTTGTCTGATACCGCCTTTCCGCGCGGCGCGGGCGGAGGCCTGACCGCCGCGTCATACCAGCGTCAGGTCGGCCAGCTTTGCGCCGGTGTAATCAATCAGATGGTTTGGATCGATCAGCGCCATCGTACCGCGCACGCCCGCGCTGACCGCGATGCGCTCGTGCAAAAGCGCGGTCTCGTCGATAAAGGTGGGCAGCTTTTTTTTCATACCGATGGGCGAACACCCGCCGCGCACATAGCCGGTTTTTTCCAACAGCTGCTTGACCGGCAGCATGGCGGCGCTTTTTTCGCCCATGACGCGCGCGGCCTTTTTCAGGTCCACCTCTTCGGCGCACGGAATCACGCACACGAACAGGTCGCCTTTGGCCCCGGTCAGCACCAGCGTTTTAAACAGCTGTTCGGGCGGCATGCCGATGGCGGCCGCGGCGTGGACGCCGGAAAGGTCGCTCTCGTCCACCGGATAGCTGCGCGTTTCGTAGGGAATATGATTTAGCGCGAGCAGGCGCGTTACGTTGGTCGTCATAAAAAGTCCCCCTCATGGCCGGCTGCGGCGGCCCGCGCTGATAAACCCTTTCGGCCGCCTGCGCTATTATACCACAAATGCGCGCGCGCGGCCGTTAAGCTTTAAACGCATTTTTCAAATTAACGCGCATGCGGGCGCGCCATGCTTAGAAGGAGTGATCTGCCATGAAAAAAAGGGCCCTGGGCAATACGGGCATGCAGGTTGGCGAGGTGTCGCTGGGCTGCGAACACTTGCAGGGCAAGGATGAAAAACGGGTATTCGACGTAATCGACAGGGCGCTCGAGCGCGGCGTCAATTTTATGGACGTGTTTATGTCCGAACCCAACGTGCGCACGTACATCGGCCGCGCGCTATCCGGGCGCAGGCGCCAGGCCATTATCCAGGGGCACATCGGCGCGTGCTGGATCGACGGACAATACGCGGTGCGGCGCGATTTGGACAGCGTGAAATACGCCTTCGACGACCTGCTCGCGCGGCTGGACACCGATTATATCGACGTGGGCATGATCCATTTTTTGGACAACGCGGACGAGTGGGACCGCCTTGCGGACAGCGATACCATGCGCTATGCCCTCAGACTGCGCGAGACGGGCGTGATTCGCGCGCTGGGCATGAGCAGCCACGACCCGTCCGCCGCGATAAAGGCGGTTAACTCCGGGCTGATTGAGGTGTTGATGTTTTCGGTGAACCCGGCCTACGATCTGCTGCCCGACGGCCTGACGATAGACGAGATCATGTCGGACGACGAGGCCAAGTATGCCGGCGCGCTGGGCGCCCATCCGCAGCGCGCGCGGCTGTACCGGCTGTGCGAGGCGAAGGGCGTAGGCATAACCGTCATGAAGGCGCTTGCCGCGGGCGCGCTGCTAAACCCATCGCGCACCCCGTTTAACGCGCCCATGAGCGTTTATCAGTGCCTCAACTACGCGCTAACCCGGCCGGCGGTGGCCGCGGTTATGCTGGGCATGCAAACCGTGGAAGAGGTGGACCACGCCGCCGCGTACGATCAGGCGGACGGCGCGCTTAAGGACTACGCCGCCGCGCTCAGCACGAGCGGAAGGTATAACCTGCGCGGCGCGTGCATGTACTGCAATCATTGCCTGCCCTGTCCCGCGCGGCTGGACATCGCCCAGATCAACAAATATCTGGATCTAAGCGAGGCCGGCGGCGACACGGCCCAAAGCGTGCGCGCGCATTACCTGTCCATGGGGCATACGGCCGGGGAATGCCTCGCCTGCGGCGCTTGCGAAAAGCGCTGCCCGTTCGGCGTACCGGTAATCGAGCGCATGCGCAAGGCAAAAGCGACGTTTGGCAAATAAAACAAAAGCCGCCCCTCCGTTATATAAAACGGCGGGGCGGTAACGGTATGGGCCCGATAAGCCCAAAATGCGGCTAAGAGCCGGTGGATTTATATCTTTTCAGGCCCCATTTGAAAAAGGCCAGGCAGGGCAGCATAAACGCGAACCCGGCCAGCGGCACAAAAATGAGCCTCGCGTCGTCCGAGCGGCCGATAAGATACAAAAAGGGATAATACTGAAACAGCGCGATGGGAATGACGTAGGTCAAAAATTTCAATACGCCTTCGCCGTAGATGGACAAGGGATATTTTCCAAACTCGCGGCTGCCGTCGGTAAAGATGTTCATAAATTCCAGCCCTTCAATCGTAAAAAAGCTGATGCCGGCGTAGAGCATAAACAGCGCGCTGAACACGGCAAAGCCGCCGGCAAGCATCAACGCCACGGCGGCGATTTTGTCTGCGCTCCATGCGATTTCGCCTACCCTGACGGCGTATGCAAACATGACGATCGATTGGATAAGCCTGCCCGCGCGGGTAAAATCCATATTGGAGGTCAATACCTGGAATATTTCGCTGCGCGGACGCACCAAAATCCTGTCCAGGTTTCCGCTTTGTATAAGCCGGGGGAATATGTCAAAGCCGCGCACAAAGCATTCGGCCAGCGAAAAAGCCGTAAGCGTGACGGCAAAACAGATAAGGATTTCGGCAAAGGTAAAGCCGTCCACTGAATAAAAGCGGTCGAACATAAAGTATACGCCCAGATACGCGGTAAACGAGGTTAAAAACTGGCCCAGCATGGTCATGAAAAAGGACGATTTGTACTGCATCTGGGATTTTAGCAGCATGGCCATACATTTAAAATACAGCTTCAAAGCCTAACCCCCCTGTACGACCACTTTTTTCAGCGCCCGGCGCATAAGCGCGTAGCCCAGGCACACAAGCGCGCCCAGCCAGAAAAGCTGCAACGCCATGGCGCGCAGGATCTGCGCGCCATGCAACTGGCCTGTGTATACCAGATAGGGCGTGTTTTGCATGGAAGCGAAGGGCAACGCGTACATAAGCGGCTGTAAAACCGGCGGGAAAAAGGGGATGGGAATGACCGCGCCCGAGAAAAATTCCACCACCGAGGTGGATAAAACCCGCACGCCGACCGAAGAGAGCGTATAAAACGTGCTGATGTAAATGAGCATGGAAAAGGCCACCAGCACCCCGAACCCCAGCAGTCCGCACGCCACGAACGCCGCGCCCGCAACCGCATCCGGCGGCGGCGATATGTTAAACGGGGCGGGCAGAAAGGCCGCCACCAGCAATATGGGCAAACAGCGCAGCGCCACGCGGGAAAGCCGTATGGCCATATTTTTTGTAAACCACATGGCGTATAAATCCAGCGGACGGCACAGCTCATAGGCGATGCCGCCCGAGGCGATGCTTTCGAGTATTTCATTGTCGAAAAACCAGGGCATAAACAGGGCCAGCAGCGCCTGTTGCAGCCATATATAGCTGGACAACTGGGAAAAAGCCATGGGAAAGCTATCGCGCCCGCTTTGATAAAACGCCCAGAACATCAATATGTTCATGCCGCCCCAGGCAAATTGGGTGGATACGCCCGCCCAGGCCGCGGCGCGGTATTGCAGCCCGGCGATAAAGCGGATGCGAAAAAACGAAAGATACTTTTTCATATGGAAAATTCCTTATACAGCGAAACCACAATTTCGTCGATGCTTACGTCCTTTACCGAAAGATCTTTTACATCGGCCGACGCGCATACGCGGGCGATGGCGTCGGATACGCTCATCTCGCGCGTGTCCACGGCGATTTCGGCGCGTCCGTCCGCGTCTTTTATCCGCGTCATGTGCTCGCACACGGGCAGATGCCCGCGCGCGTATTCCACCGTCAGGGTTTTATGGGCGGCGTAGCGCGCGCGCAGCTCCTTAAGCGACCCGTCCAGCAATATCCGGCCCTTGCCGATCAGCAAAATGCGTTCGGTCAGCGCCTCGATATCCTGCATGTCGTGGGTGGTCAGTATAACGGTGGTTTTATTTTGCGCGTTTATGGCGCGTATAAATTCGCGCACGTTGATTTTGGATACCGCGTCCAGGCCGATGGTTGGTTCGTCCAGAAAAAGAATTTTGGGGCTGTGCAAAAGCGACGCGGCGATTTCGCAGCGCATGCGCTGGCCCAGCGAAAGCTGCCGCGCGGGCGTTTTTATAATTTCGCCAATGTTTAAAAGCTCTACCAACTGGCAAAGCGTGTGCCTGTAGGCGGCGGGACCCACCTTGTAGATGTCGCGGATCAACTCGAAACTGTCAATCACCGGCACGTCCCACCACAATTGAGAGCGCTGGCCGAAAACCACACCGATCTCCCTTACGTGGGCTACACGCTCTTTCCAGGGCACGCGGCCGTTAATCAGGCACTGGCCGCTGTCCGGGGTTAAAATGCCGCTCATTATTTTTATGGTGCTGCTTTTTCCCGCGCCGTTGGGGCCGATGTAGCCCACCATTTCGCCCTCGCCAATGGTAAAGGATACGTCGCGCAGGGCGTCTATGCGGGTGTATTCCTTTCTAAACAGCGCCCTGAGCGCCTGGGAAAACCCGGCGTCTCGCTTTGCGATGGTGAAAGATTTGCATATGTGTTTAAGCTCAATCATGGCCTTTCCTCCGCCGCACGGCCCACGGGCTGCGCGCGTCCAATGCGCCTGCCGCCGGACGCGTCTTGCAGACAAAAAATGCGCAAATCGGGCCGTAACCGGCCGCGGCGCTTTCCTGCGGCCCGGCGCTA